>NZ_JAGYGF010000004.1:0-263567 GCF_019947305.1 Pseudomonas sp. BF-RE-21
ACCCTCACCCGCCCACGCCCCCTTGAGGATTACCGCGAAGCACTGCACAGCAACCTCGAAGAACTGCAATGGATGGCGCAACTGGTCAACGACATGTTGTACCTGGCCAAGGCTGATCACGGGTTGCTGATGCCCAAACGTGAACCCCTGGAATTGGCGGAAGAAGCGGATGTGTTGCTGGAGTTTTTTGCGCCATTGGCCGAAGACGCCCAGGTGACGTTGAGCCGTGAAGGCAACGCGCGCCTGGAGGGCGACCGGAGCATGTTGCGTCGGGCACTTTCGAATTTGCTGGATAACGCGCTGCGATTCACGCCGGCCGATGGCGAGGTTCGGGTGCGGATTATCGAGCGGCCTGAAGGTTTGAGTCTGACGGTCGAGAACAGCGGCGACGGCATTGACGGGGCATTACTGCCGCGTTTGTTTGATCGCTTCTACCGCGCAGATCCGGCGCGACAGGAAGGCAGCAGTGAACATGCTGGGTTGGGGTTGGCGATTACCCAGTCGATCATTCGGGCCCATGGCGGGCAGATTCGTTGCGAATCGGAGAATGGGTGGACGCGGTTTGTGATTGAGTTGCCCAAGGAAGATTGAGACCAGCAGGTCCGGCCTCATCGCGAGCAGGCTCGCTCCCACATTAGTCCTGAGTCGCCTCGGTCAATTGTGGGAGCGAGCCTGCTCGCGATAGCGGTGTCAGGGCTTACGAATATCTCAGCGCGTGAGCCGGCTCGATCTTCGCCGCCCGCCACGCCGGGTAAACCGTCGCAAGGAAGCTCAACACAAACCCGGCCGAGCAAATCAACAGCACATCCCCGCCCTGCAATTCCGAAGGCAGGTTGCTGACAAAATACACGTCAGAACTGAAGATGTGCTGCCCACTGACCCGCTCCACCCAACCCACCAGCTCACTGACGTTCAGCGCGGCAATCACGCCGAGCACGCCACCGATCAAGGTGCCGACCACGCCAATCACCGTGCCCTGGACCATGAAGATCGCCATGATCTGCCGTGGCGTGGCACCGATGGTACGCAGGATCGCGATGTCCGCGCCCTTGTCGTTCACCACCATGATCAAGGTCGCGATGATGTTGAACGCTGCCACCGCAACGATCATCAGCAACAGCAGGCCGATCATGGTTTTTTCCATCTTCATCGCGCTGAACAGACTGCCCTGGGTGTGAGTCCAGTCGTCAGCCTTGTACGCCGTGCCCAAGCCGCCAGCGATATCGCTGGAGACCTTCGGCGCCGCGTACAAATCCTTCACCGCCAGACGCACGCTCTGCACCTGATTCGGTTCCCAATGCTGCATCTGCGCGGCATCTGCAACGTGGATCAGCGCCATGGAGCCGTCCAGCTCTGCGCCGACCTTGAACACGCCCACCACGTTAAGCCGCTGCATCCGCGGGGTGATCCCGCCCGGTGCGGTGCTGACTTCCGGCACGATCAGGGTGATCTTGTCCCCGACATTCAAGCGGAAACGTCGTGCGGTGATCTCACCGATCACCACACCGAACTCGCCCGGTTTCAAGGCATCGAGACGCCCCTGGACGATGTGCTGGGCAACGATCGAGACCTTGCCTTCCAGCGCAGGATCGACGCCACTGACCTGGATCGGCTGCATCGTGCCTTTGTAGGAGAGCATGCCTTCCATTTCGGTGAACGGCACGGCGGCGGTCACTTCCGGGTTTTTCATCGCGGCGTCGGCCACCGGCTGCCAATCGTCGATCGGGTTCACGCCGACGATGGTCGCGTGAGGCACCATGCCGAGGATGCGCGAGCTCATTTCGCGCTGGAAGCCGTTCATGACCGACAACACCACGATCATCGCCAGCACACCGAGGGCGAGGCCGATCATCGAGGTCATCGAGATGAACGAAACAAAGCGATTGCGGCGCTTGGCGCGGGTATAGCGCGTGCCGATAAAGATCGATAACGGTCTGAACATTCGCTGGGGCACCGTATAAAAACAAAAAGACCCGACGTCTTTTCAGACATCGGGTTTCGGCCAATCAGATAGGCGTCAGGCAACCTTCCTGCAAATGCAGGACGCGATCCATCTGGCGAGCCAGGTTCATGTCGTGAGTCACCACCAGGAACGCCGTGCGCATCGAGGTGCTGAGCTCCAGCATCAAATCCTGAATACCCTGGGCAGTGTGGGAGTCGAGGTTGCCGGTCGGCTCGTCGAGCATCACCAGCCCTGGTTTGTTCACCAGCGCGCGGGCGATGGCCACGCGTTGACGTTCGCCACCGGACAATTCCGCCGGTTTGTGCTCCAGGCGATGGCCCAGCCCTACCCGCTCCAGCAACGCCGTCGCACGCTGACGCGCTTCCGGGATCGCGGTCTTGCCGATCAGCAGCGGCATGCAGACGTTTTCCAGCGCGGTGAATTCCGGCAGCAAATGGTGGAACTGGTAAACGAAACCCAGCGACCGATTGCGCAACAGGCCGCGATTCTTCTCGCTGAGTGCCGACAGCTCTTCGCCGTCGAGCCAGACGCTGCCCTTGGTCGGCGTATCGAGACCGCCCAGCAGGTTGAGCAAAGTACTTTTGCCCGAACCCGAGGTACCGACAATCGCCACGCGCTCACCCGGATGCAGCTCCAGTTGCAGACCGGCCAACACTTCTACCGATTCCGGGCCTTCCTCGTAGGATTTGCCCAGGTTGCGGCAGCTCAAGATTGCTTTATCACTCATGCCCGACTCACTCATAACGTAGCGCCTCCGCAGGCTGGGTGCGCGCGGCACGCCAGGCTGGATACAGGGTGGCGAGGAAACTCAGGACCAACGCGGCGGCGCAGACCATCAACACATCCTGGCTCTGCACTTGCGACGGCAGGTAATCGATGAAGTACACGTCGGCGTTGAGGAACTTGTGTCCGATCAGGCCTTCGAGCAGCGAGATCGCGGCGCTGACGTTCAGCGCGGCGAAGATCCCGACCACGGCGCCGATCAGCGTACCGACCACGCCGATGACCGTGCCCTGCACCATGAAGATCGCCATGATCGAACCCGGCGTGGCGCCGAGGGTACGCAGAATGGCGATGTCGCCCTTCTTGTCGTTCACCACCATCACCAGCGTGGAAATGATGTTGAACGCGGCCACGGCAACGATCAGCAGCAACAGCAGACCGATCATGGCTTTTTCCATGCGGATCGCCTGATACAGATTGCCGTGGGTGCGGGTCCAGTCGCGGGCGTAGAAATGGTCTTCACCGAGCTGCTGGGCGATGTTCCACGCGGTGCGTGGCGCCTGGAACAGGTCGTCGAACTTCAGGCGGATGCCCTGCACCTGATCCGGTTTCCAGCGGTGCAGCTTCGCCAGATCCTGCAGATTGGTGACGCCCAGGTAACCGTCGATTTCACCGGCGCCGACATGGAAGATGCCGACCACGGTAAAGCGTTTCATGCGCGGGAACATGCCGGCCGGGGTCACGGTGACTTCCGGCGCCACAAAGGTCAGCTTGTCGCCGATGGCCGCGCCGAGCTTGGCGGCCGCCTTGTCGCCGATGACGATGCCGAAACTGCCGGGCGCGAGGTCGTCGAGTTTGCCCTGCAGCATGAACTTGTCAATGATCGACACCTGGCGTTCCAGCGCCGGGTCGATGGCATTGAGCAGCACCTTGGAGACCTTGCCGTTGTTGGTCAGCAATCCCTGCATCTGGGTAAACGGCGCCACGGCCGTCACTTGCGGGTTCTGTTTGACCTTGGCGGCGAGGCCTTGCCAGTCGCTGATCGGCTCACCGGACTCGATGGTCGCGTGGGGCACCATGCCCAACACGCGCGTGCGCATCTCATGATCGAAGCCGTTCATGACCGACAGTACGACGATCATCACGATCACGCCGAGGGCAAGACCGATGATCGAAGTCAGGGAAATGAACGACACAAAATGATTGCGACGCTTTGCACGGGTATAACGCGTGCCAATAAATACGAAGAGAGGTCTGAACATGTCGGGGCTTGTTCGGAGGGAAAAGGAACGTCCTTGTGGCGGGGGTCGATAACCAGCTTTACACTCAGACCACCGCCGCTACCATGGGTTCGCCATGTCGACATTAGATGAAGAAGATCGCCGCGAATACTACCGTATCGAGGACACGATCGCACTGGAAATTCGGCCCCTGTCCGCTCCCGAAGCCGCAGGCCAGGAAGTGTTGCAGGATGCTTCCCCACTCTTCAACCTGCTCAGCGAATTGCACCTGAGCGAATTCGAGTCGCAACACCTGCTGCGCCAGATCAGTGAACGCGACCGCACCCTCGCGGCGTTCCTGAAATCCCAGAACAAACGCATCGATCTGCTCAGCCAGGTGATCGCCATCACCGTGCTTGGGCAGATCGGCGAACCGCAGCCAGTGATCATCTCGGAAGGCGGCATCGACTTCCAGAATCCGACCGCTATCGCTGAAGGCACTCACTTGTCGGTGAAACTGGTGTTGATGCCACAAGCCCTCGGCCTGTTGCTTCGGGCGCGCGTCACCCATTGCGACCGCAAGGGCGGCGGCTTCGACATCGGCACCGAGTTCGAACGCCCGACCGATGCCCAGCGCCAACTGCTGGCCCGCTACATTCTGCAAAAGCAGGCCCAGGAACGACGCCTGGCCCGCGAAAACGAATCAGGCAATTAATTTAAGGAAGAACCGTGACCCTCATCTACGGCCATCGCGGCGCCAAGGGCGAAGCACCGGAAAACACGCTGAACAGCTTTCAGCAATGCCTCAAGCACGGCGTGCGCCGTTGCGAACTGGACCTGCACCTGTCCATGGACGGCGAGCTGATGGTCATCCACGACCCGACGCTCAAGCGCACTACCGACCGACGCGGCAAGGTGGTCGAGCACACAGCCGCCGAGCTGGTGACCTACGACGCGCGCAAGGGCGGACCGGGCTGGATCAAGCCGTGCCCTATTCCTACGCTGGAAGAGCTGTTCGAGAAATGCGATTTCGAACACTGGCAGCTGGAAGTCAAAAGCGCTTCACGCACCCGCGCCGCGACCACCGTCCTGGCGATTCGTGAAATGGCTGTACGTCATGGCCTGCTCGACAAGGTGACCATCACTTCAAGCTCGCGCGAAGTACTCAAAGCCGCGCTGGACCTGGTGCCGGACGTGTCTCGCGGATTGGTAGCCGAGTATGCCTGGCTCGACCCGTTGAAGGTCGCGGCAAGCTATGGCTGTGAGATTCTGGCGTTGAACTGGACCCTGTGCACGCCGGAGCGCCTGGAGAAGGCACAGCGACAGGGGTTGCATGTGTCGGTGTGGACAGTCAACGAGCCCGCGCTGATGCGCAGACTCGCCGACTTCGGCGTTGACAGCCTGATTACAGACTTTCCCGGTTTGGCCACCGCCACGCTCGAGAATTGCTGAAATCGGTCTCCCCGGCCGGCTCAGGCCACCGGCCGGAGCCGCTCAAAAAAGCCGGTTGAGGCCATCGTACGCCGCTACCCGATAGGCTTCGGCCATGGTCGGGTAGTTGAACGTGGTGTTGACGAAGTACTTCAGCGTGTTCAGTTCGCCCGGCTGGTTCATGATCGCCTGACCGATGTGCACGATCTCCGACGCCTGATAACCGAAGCAGTGAACGCCCAGCACTTCCAGCGTTTCGCGGTGGAACAGGATCTTCAGCATGCCCTGAGGCTCGCCGGCGATCTGCGCACGCGCCATGCCCTTGAAGAACGCCTTGCCCACTTCGTACGGCACTTTGGCCTGAGTCAGCTCCTGCTCGTTCTTGCCGATCGAGCTGATCTCCGGAATGGTGTAGATGCCGGTCGGTACGTCGTTGACGAAGCGCCAGCTGCCGTTGTCGACGATGCTGCCAGCGGCCGAACGGCCTTGGTCGTGCGCGGCACTGGCCAGGCTCGGCCAGCCGATCACGTCACCGGCGCCGTAAATGTTCGGCACGCAGGTGCGGTAGGCTTCGTCGACTTCGATCTGGCCACGGCTGTTGACCTTGACGCCGATGTTTTCCAGACCCAACTGATCGGTGTTGCCGGTACGACCGTTGCACCAGAGCAAGGCGTCGGCCTTGATCTTCTTGCCGGACTTGAGGTGCAGGATCACGCCGTTGTCCACGCCTTCGACGCGGTCGTAGTCTTCGTTGTGGCGAACCGTGATGTTGTTGTTGCTGAAGTGGTAGCTCAACGCCTGGGAGATTTCCGAGTCGAGGAAGCTCAACAACTGACCGCGGTTGTCTACCAGCTCAACCAGTACGCCCAGACCACTGAAGATCGACGCGTATTCGCAACCGATCACGCCGGCGCCGTAAACGATGAGTTTGCGCGGGGTGTGGCCGAGGCTGAGGATGGTGTCGCTATCGTAGATACGCGGGTGGTGGAAATCGATGTCCGCCGGGCGATAAGGACGCGAGCCGGTAGCGATGATGATGTGCTTGGCCACCAGTTTTTCGACTACACCGTTGGCGCAGACCACTTCGATGGTTTGCTCGTCGGCGAAGCTGCCGGTGCCGAAGAACACGTCGACGCGGTTACGGGCGTAGTAGCCGGTGCGCGAAGCGACTTGTTTGGAAATGACTTTCTCGGCGCTTTTCAGCACGTCCGGGAACGAGAACCAGCGCGGCTCACCAATGGCCCGGAACATCGGGTTGGTGTTGAACTGCATGATCTGCCGGACGGAGTGACGCAGTGCCTTGGACGGGATGGTGCCCAGGTGGGTGCAGTTGCCGCCAACCTGGCGACGACTATCGACCATCGCCACCTTGCGCCCTGCTTTGGCGGCGTTCATTGCCGCGCCTTCTCCCGCCGGGCCGGAACCCAGCACCACCACGTCGTAGTTGTAGACAGCCATGCATACTCCTCAGAACAGGCCGCGGCGCTCTCGGCACCTGCGGCTAAATCACGCCGATCTGCGGCGTGAAGGAACAATTTGGGGCCAGTGCAGAACCCGGACACAGTCTATAGAAGCGTCAACGCCGCGCACATTAACCCTTGGTCGCGTCGTAGGCTACTTTTGCCTGCACTACAACGCCAGTTTTCAATGCGCGAATCACCGTAATCATTCGGTTTTGCCGCCACTGAGGCGTTCAAAAGCCTGATTGGTACGTATGACGAAACCTGTATCGGCACGAATCACAAAGAATGCACCTATGTTGTGGGTTTCGGCATAGTCCCAACCCCGTTCAGGACCGAGAATCAGCAACAGCGTCGATAGTCCATCGGCCATCAACGCTGAAGGATGAATGACCGTGACTGACGCCAGGGTGTGTGAGACCGGCGTACCGGTGTGAGCATCGAAGGTGTGGGAATAACGCCGCCCGTCCTGCAGAAAATAGTTTCGATAGTCGCCGGAAGTGGACACGCCGTAGCCGTCGACCGCGATGACGCGTTCTGCAACTTGCTGATCGTCTCGGGGTTGTTCAAGCGCGATGCGCCACGGCGAGCCATCAAGCTTCTTGCCGGCAGCCTTGAGTTCGCCGGTGGCTTCGGCGAGGTAGTTGTGGATGCCCATCGCGTCGAGTTTTTCGGCAATCGTATCGACGGCGTAGCCGGCGGCGATGCTATTGAAGTCGACTTCGACGGCGGCGTCCTTGCACAACTGATCGCCTTCGATGCGCAGATGCTGATAACCGACTCGCTGCCGCACCTCGGCAAGCGCTTGGGCATTGGGCACTTTTTCTTCACGCGCCTGGGGGCCGAATCCCCAGAGATTGAGCAGTGGCTCCACGGTCAGGTCGTAGGATCCTTCGCTTTGCTCTGACAGTTGTTCACCAACGCGGATCAATTTGAGGATGGACGCGGGCATTTTCTGACAGCGATTGGCGGGCAGATCGTTGAAGCGCTCGATGTCCGAATCGCTGCGATAGGTAGACATTTGCTTGTCGACCTCGGCGAGGATCTTCTCCACCTCGCTGCGCACCTGTGCGGGCGCGGGCAGATTGGCATGGCGCACGTATTTGATTGAATAAGTGCTGCCCATAGTCGGGCCGCCGATGCTTTCCATGGAATCGCCATTGCCGCAGCCAGCCAAAACACCAGCCAGCATCACAACCACCTTCCAACGTCCAGTTAACAAATCTTCATCTCCCAGTAAAAGCACGCCAGCCATTATGGGACACACGCGAAACGCTTTCTTACAAGATTTAAAAAGTGAGTATCCAGACATGTCCTCCACGACCGGCAAAGGCAAAGCGATTTTTCGCGTTGTCAGCGGCAACTTTCTCGAGATGTTCGATTTCATGGTCTACGGCTTTTACGCCACAGCCATCGCCAAAACCTTCTTCCCCGCCGACAGCGCTTTCGCTTCCCTGATGCTGTCGCTGGCCACCTTCGGTGCCGGCTTCCTGATGCGCCCGTTGGGGGCGATTTTCCTCGGTGCCTACATCGACCGTCATGGCCGCCGCAAAGGCTTGATCATCACCCTCGCGATGATGGCGGCCGGCACGGTGCTGATTGCCTGCGTGCCGGGTTACGCCACGCTGGGCGTGGCCGCGCCGCTGATCGTGCTGTTCGGCCGACTGCTGCAAGGCTTCTCTGCCGGCGTGGAACTGGGCGGTGTGTCGGTCTATCTCGCGGAGATTTCCACACCGGGGCGCAAAGGGTTCTTCGTCAGTTGGCAGTCTGCCAGTCAGCAAGCGGCGGTGGTGTTTGCCGGCCTGCTGGGGGTGGGTTTGAACCACTGGCTCAGCCCGGAAGAAATGGGTGAATGGGGGTGGCGCGTGCCGTTCCTGATCGGCTGCATGATCGTGCCGGTGATCTTCGTGATTCGCCGTTCGCTGGAAGAAACGCCTGAGTTCCAGGCACGAAAACACCGCCCTACCCTGCGGGAAATCGTCCACTCGATCGGTCAGAACTTTGGCATTGTCATCGCCGGCATGGCGTTGGTGGTGATGACCACGGTGTCGTTCTACCTGATCACCGCCTACACCCCGACCTTCGGCAAAGCCGAACTGCACCTGTCGGATCTGGATGCGTTGCTGGTGACGGTCTGTATCGGCCTGTCGAACTTTTTCTGGCTGCCGGTGATGGGTGCTGTGTCCGACAGGATCGGGCGAAAACCCCTGCTTCTCGCGGCGACCATTCTGGCGATTCTCACCGCCTACCCTGCCCTGTCGTGGCTGGTGGCGAACCCGAGCTTCAGCCATTTGCTGATCGTCGAGTTGTGGTTGTCATTCCTGTATGGCTCGTACAACGGCGCCATGGTCGTGGCGCTGACCGAGATCATGCCAGTGGAAGTTCGTACGACCGGTTTCTCTCTGGCCTACAGCCTGGCGACGGCAACCTTCGGCGGGTTTACGCCGGCAGCCTGTACGTACCTGATTCATGTGCTGGATAACAAGGCTGCGCCGGGGATCTGGCTCAGCGGCGCGGCAGTGCTGGGGTTGATTGCGACGCTGGTGTTGTTCCGTGGTAACCGGCATGAGTTGCGGACGGCGCAGGCGGCGGTGGTTGGCGGCGCCTGACAGACCGCTTTCGCGGGCAAGCCTCGCTCCTACATTGGATCTGTGTCGTTCACAAGTCCCCTGTGGGAGCTAGCCTGCTAGCGATGAGGCCCGACCTGGCGACACGGCTCAAAAGCCCCCACAAACAAAAACGCCCCGACCAAAGTCGGGGCGTTTTCATGTGCAGCTAAGGCTTAGCGCGGGAATGCTGGCGGGTTTACACCGGCCATGTCTTCCATCACGCGAACCACCTGGCAGCTGTAACCGAATTCGTTGTCGTACCAAACGTACAGAACAACGCGGTTGTCTTGGGTGATGGTTGCTTCAGCGTCCACAACGCCTGCGTGGCGCGAGCCAACGAAGTCGGTGGAGACCACTTCCTGCGAATTGACGAAGTCGATTTGCTTGTGCAGATCGGAGTGCAGCGCCATGTAGCGCAGGTACTCGTTCATCTCTTCACGGGTGGCGGCTTTCTCAAGGTTCAGGTTGAGAATGGCCATCGACACGTTTGGCGTCGGAACACGGATCGCGTTACCGGTCAGCTTGCCGGCCAGCTCAGGCAAAGCCTTGGCAGCAGCGGTGGCTGCACCGGTCTCGGTGATCACCATGTTCAACGCGGCGCTACGGCCACGGCGATCGCCCTTGTGGAAGTTGTCGATCAGGTTCTGGTCGTTGGTGTACGAGTGAACCGTTTCAACGTGACCATTGACGATGCCGAACTTGTCGTTGACAGCCTTCAGCACCGGCACGATGGCGTTGGTGGTGCAGGAAGCAGCCGAAACGATCTTGTCGTCAGCGGTGATTTCGCCGTGGTTGATGCCGTGAACGATGTTCTTCAGCTTGCCTTTGCCAGGCGCGGTCAGAACAACGCGGTCGATACCCGGGCAGGCCAAGTGCTGACCCAGGCCATCGGCGTCACGCCATACACCGGTGTTGTCCACCAGCAGCGCGTCTTTGATGCCGTACTGGGTGTAATCCACTTCAGTCGGGTTCTTCGCGTAGATAACCTGGATCAGGTTGCCGTTGGCGGTGATGGTGTTGTTTTCTTCATCGATGGTGATGGTGCCGTTGAACGAACCATGTACCGAATCGCGGCGCAGCAGGCTGGCGCGTTTGGTCAGGTCGTTCTCGGCGCCCTTGCGCACCACGATGGCACGCAGACGCAGGCCGTCGCCGCCACCGGTTTTTTCGATCAGGATGCGCGCCAGCAGACGGCCGATACGACCGAAGCCGTACAGTACAACGTCGGTGCCTTTGCGAGCGGAGGCGTTTTGCTGGCCAACCACTTCAGCCATTTCTTCACGGACGAACTGCTCGGCAGTACGGCCATTGCCTTCGACGCGGAATTTGTACGCCAACTTGCCCAAATCTACCGAAGCAGCGCCGAGCTTGAGCTCGCTCATGGCTTTCAGCAGAGGGAATGTTTCGTGGACGGAGAGTTCGCTATCGTCGGAAGAACGATGGCGAGCAAAGCGGTGAGCTTTGAGAATCGCGATGACAGACTGGTTGATCAGGCTGCGGCCATAGATCGAGCTCACCACGTTGTTATTGCGGTAGAGCTGACCGATAAGCGGAATCATCGCTTCTGCGAGTGCTTCACGGTCGATCCATTCACCAAGACACTGGTCGGGCTTCTGAGTCACGGGAACCTTCCACATGTAGGGGCAGAAAAAAGGGGCTACATTATGCCGCCGAGTGTCTCTCGTAGCAATGCGCGCCTGTCGTGCGATCCGTAACAATTTCTTCTTCAAAAAAATTACGCACCGCCGAAGCCCAGTAAAACCGCGGCTTTCAGCGAAGTCAATTTTTTGGAGACATCGCTATCTTATCCGTAACCCTCCGTAACACTCGGTCATTTAGCCACTACATAATCAGTAATTTTCAGCAAAAAACCGGCGTTTTTTGTCTTTACCACTACATTTCGCCAAACCTGCGTAATAGACACAGTCAGCAACTGACAGGCGGCACCCGGGGCCGCTACAATTACCGACTTTGTCGCAACGCTTGGAGCTCAACCTTCCGTGCCCGTTCTGCGTCTACCGCTTCTCCCTGCCGCGGCAGGTAAACAGCACTGGGGCAACCTGCCCGGTGCCGCCCTGAGCCTGGCCATTGCCGAGGCTGCCAGCGCTGCCAAGCGCTTTACCCTGCTACTGACCGCCGACAGCCAAAGTGCCGAGCGGCTGGAGCAGGAGCTGGGTTTCTTCGCCCCGGATTTGCCGGTGCTGCATTTCCCGGACTGGGAAACCCTGCCCTACGATCTGTTTTCGCCACACCAGGACATCATTTCCCAGCGCATCGCTGCTCTATATAGATTGCCGGAGTTGAGCCATGGCGTGCTGGTGGTGCCGATCACCACGGCCCTGCACCGCTTGGCGCCGACCAAATTCCTGCTCGGCAGCAGCCTGGTGCTGGACGTTGGCCAGAAGCTCGACGTCGAGCAAATGCGCACCCGGCTTGAGGCCAGCGGTTATCGCTACGTCGACACGGTGTACGAGCACGGCGAATTCACCGTCCGCGGCTCGCTGATCGATCTGTTCCCGATGGGCAGCAAACTGCCCTTCCGGATTGACCTGTTCGATGACGAAATCGAGACGCTGCGTACCTTCGATCCGGAAAACCAGCGCTCCATCGATAAAGTCGACACCGTCCGCTTGCTGCCTGCACGGGAATTCCCGCTGCAGAAAGATGCGGTCACCCGTTTCAAGGCACGCTTCCGTGAGCGCTTCGATGTCGATTTCCGTCGCTGTCCGATCTTTCAGGACCTGAGCAGCGGGATTACACCGGCGGGTATCGAGTACTACCTGCCGCTGTTCTTCGACGAAACCTCGACCCTGTTCGATTACCTGCCCCAGGACACCCAGGTGTTTTCCCTGCCGGGCATCGAGCAGGCGGCGGAAAATTTCTGGAACGACGTGCGCAATCGTTATGAAGAGCGCCGCGTCGATCCGTCCCGTCCTTTATTACCGCCAGCCGAATTGTTCCTGCCGGTGGAGGACTGCTTCGCACGCCTGAAGAACTGGCCGCGCGTCGTCGCCAGTCAACAGGACGTTGAAACCGGTGTCGGCCGCGAGCGCTTCCCGGCGCGAGAACTGCCGAACCTGGCCATCGAAGCCAAAGCCACTCAACCGCTGGCCGCACTGGCCGGTTTCCTCGACGAGTTCCCGGGTCGCGTGCTGTTCACCGCCGAATCTGCGGGCCGTCGTGAAGTGCTGCTGGAACTGCTGGAACGCCTGAAGCTGCGACCGAAAACCGTCGACAGCTGGCCCGACTTTGTCGCGAGCAAGGAGCGCCTGGCGATCACCATCGCACCGCTCGATGAAGGCCTGGTGCTCGACGATCCGGCCCTGGCGCTGGTCGCCGAAAGTCCGTTGTTCGGTCAGCGCGTGATGCAGCGTCGTCGCCGTGAAAAACGCGCCGACGCCAACAACGACGCCGTGATCAAAAACCTCACCGAACTGCGCGAAGGCGCCCCGGTGGTGCACATCGATCACGGCGTTGGCCGCTATCTGGGCCTGGCGACGCTGGAAATCGACGATCAAGCCGCCGAGTTCCTGACCCTGCAATACGCAGAAGGCGCCAAACTGTACGTGCCGGTGGCCAACCTGCACCTGATCGCCCGCTACACCGGCAGCGACGATGCCCTGGCCCCATTGCACCGTCTCGGCTCGGAAACCTGGCAGAAAGCCAAACGCAAAGCCGCCGAACAGGTGCGCGATGTGGCGGCGGAATTGCTCGACATCTATGCCCGCCGCGCTGCTCGCGAAGGTTATGCCTTCGAAGATCCGAAAGCCGATTACGCCACTTTCAGCGCCGGGTTCCCGTTCGAAGAAACCCCGGACCAGCAAACCACCATCGAAGCCGTGCGCGCCGACATGCTCGCACCGAAGCCGATGGACCGGCTGGTCTGCGGCGATGTCGGCTTCGGCAAGACCGAAGTGGCGATGCGCGCAGCGTTCATTGCGGTGCACGGCGGTCGTCAGGTGGCGATCCTGGTGCCGACCACCCTGCTCGCCCAACAGCACTACAACAGTTTCCGCGACCGCTTCGCCGACTGGCCGGTGACGGTGGAAGTGATGAGCCGCTTCAAGTCGGCCAAGGAAGTGAATGCCGCTGTCGCCGACCTTGCCGAAGGCAAGATCGACATCGTCATTGGCACCCACAAGCTGCTGCAAGACGACGTGAAAATCAAAAACCTCGGGCTGGTGATCATCGACGAAGAACACCGTTTCGGTGTCCGTCAGAAAGAACAGCTCAAGGCCCTGCGCAGTGAAGTCGACATCCTCACGCTGACCGCCACGCCGATTCCGCGCACGCTGAACATGGCAGTGTCCGGCATGCGTGACCTGTCGATCATCGCGACACCGCCGGCCCGTCGCCTGTCGGTGCGGACGTTCGTCATGGAGCAGAACAAGAGCACGGTCAAAGAGGCGCTGCTGCGGGAGCTGCTGCGTGGCGGACAGGTCTACTACCTGCACAACGATGTGAAGACCATCGAGAAATGCGCCGCCGACCTCGCCGAACTGGTGCCGGAAGCGCGGATCGGCATCGGCCACGGGCAGATGCGCGAACGCGAACTCGAGCAGGTGATGAGCGACTTCTACCACAAGCGCTTCAACGTGCTGATCGCCTCGACCATCATCGAGACCGGCATCGACGTGCCGAGCGCCAACACCATCATCATCGAGCGCGCCGACAAATTCGGCCTGGCGCAGTTGCACCAGTTGCGTGGCCGCGTCGGTCGCAGTCACCACCAGGCCTATGCTTATCTGCTGACACCGCCGCGCCAGCAAATCACCCCGGATGCAGAAAAGCGCCTGGAAGCGATCGCCAATACCCAGGACCTCGGTGCGGGCTTCGTGCTCGCCACCAACGACCTGGAAATCCGTGGCGCCGGTGAACTGTTGGGCGACGGCCAGAGCGGACAGATTCAGGCGGTCGGCTTCACCCTGTACATGGAGATGCTCGAGCGTGCGGTGAAGTCGATCCGCAAGGGCGAACAACCGAATCTCGATCAGCCGTTGGGCGGTGGCCCGGAAGTCAATTTGCGTGTTCCGGCGCTGATTCCCGAAGACTATCTGCCGGATGTCCACGCACGGCTGATTCTCTACAAACGCATTGCCTCGGCCACCGATGAGGATGGTCTCAAGGACCTGCAAGTGGAGATGATCGACCGTTTCGGCCTGCTGCCGGAGCCAACCAAGAACCTGATGCGCATCACAGGGCTGAAGTTGCAAGCCGAAGTGCTGGGCATCAAGAAAGTCGACGGCGGCCCGCAAGGCGGCCGGATCGAGTTCGCGGCGCAGACACCTGTCGATCCGCTGACCCTGATCAAACTGATTCAGGGCCAGCCTAAACGCTACAAATTCGAAGGGGCCACGATGTTTAAATTCATGGTCCCGATGGAGCGCCCGGAAGAGCGCTTTAATACTGTAGAGGCATTGCTTGAATGCCTCATTCCGAAAACTGCTTGAAGGACGCCGCATGCGCCTGTTTCGTTTACTGACTTTGCTGACCACCCTGGTCGCCCCAACGGCGTTTGCCGATGACCTGTATCAGATCGAAATGATTCTGGTCCGGCAAAACGCCGTGCCCGCCATCGTCAGCCGCGCCGCGCCGGAAGACTGGGCCGCCGGCGCCCAGCAAATCCGCCCCGAGAGCCTGCGTACGCCGAGCCTGAATGGCGAAGTGGAAAAACTCACCGCCAGCAATGAATACACGGTGTTGCTGCACAAGGCCTGGCAGCAAAATCTCGGCGAAGAAGCCAGCAAAGTTGCGGTCAGCGACGGCAAGGAACAGTTCGGCCAATTCCCGATCGAGGGCACGCTGAACCTGAAACTGGGGCGTTTCACCGACGTGGACGCCGACTTCTGGGTCAACCAGATCGACGCCAACGGCATGGTGACCGCCAGCGAACGCCTCAAACAAGAAAGCCACACCAAGAACGGCCAGTTGAACTTCCTCGACAACGGTCACCTCGGCCTGCTGATCAAGATCACCTCGCTCACCGCCCCTGCGCCTCGGCCAGTCCCCGAACAAATTCCGGACTGATTGAAGTCCCTATGCCCGCGACCCTGAGCAAACCCCTGGCACCTTCATGGGTCAGTCGATTCAAGGAACAAAGCCTGGAGCGCGGCCGCCGCTATGCGCTGGAGAACCGCGTCAGGATCGTGGAAGTCGGCGACGCAACCATTACTGCCGCGTGCGAAGGTTCTGGCGGTAACGTTTACCGTCAGACCATTCGCCTGCGCGAGTCAGCCAAAAGCACGCTGCTGATGGTCGATGCCACGTGTACATGCCCGGTCCGCAGCAACTGCAAACATTGCGCAGCCGTGCTGTTGAAGGTGCAGGAAACCCTCGCCTACCCCGCCGCCGCACAAGACGCCGAATTGCTGGAAAAACTTCAGGCCGTACTGGAAAACCGCAGCCCGAAAGCACCGCCGCAAGTGCTGGTGGACAACGTGCAACCGGTGCCGCGCCTGTGGCTGGCAAGCATTGAGTTCAGCGCCTTCGAGCCGCGCAACGGCAAGATGCAGCGTTACATCCAGCATCGTGCTGCGTTGTCCTTCAGCTATCTGGATGAATACGTTTGCGGGCAGAAAAACGCCGACATCCTGATACGTCAGGAGGCGCAGACATTACGGATAAAACGCCACCCGGAAGTCGAACAGGCCTACAGGGAACAGTTACGAATCCTCGGCTTCAAGATCGCCACCCGGCAAAGTAAAGCGCTGCCGGAAAGTGCCGGCGAACTCTATGAAATGGTCAATGACAGTGCCTGGCTGACCTTCACGCTCAATGAGTTGCCGAAGCTGCGCACCCAAGGCTGGGAGTTGCAGATCGACGAGGATTTCGGTTTCGACCTGACCGCCGTGGACGACTGGTACGCCACCGTCGAACAGGCGCCGGAGCGCGACTGGTTTGATCTCGAACTGGGGATCATCGTCAATGGTGAGCGGCTGAGTCTGCTGCCCATCCTGTTGAACCTGATGCGCTCCCACACCGAGATCCTCAACCCGGAACGCCTCGCACGGCGTCGCGACGATGAATTGATTTTGGTGAACATCCCCCATCGCCCGAACTCCGAGCATGGGCCGTTGCAAGTCGCCCTGCCCTTTGGCCGATTGAAACCGGTGCTGGCGACCCTCGGCGAATTCTATCTGCAAGAGCCCGGCGAAACCACGCTGCGCCTGAGCAAGGCCGACGCGACGCGCCTGAATCCGCTGGAAGACCTGCCGCTGCTCTGGGAAGGTGGCGAACAGATGCGCAGCTTTGCCCAGCGTCTGCGGGACATCAAGGACTACACCGCGACAGCACCGGAAGGCTTGAACGCGACCTTGCGTCCCTATCAGCTGGAAGGCTTGAGCTGGATGCAGTCGCTGCGGCAACTGGAGGTTGGCGGGATTCTCGCGGATGACATGGGCCTGGGCAAAACCCTACAAACCCTGGCGCATGTTCTCAGTGAGAAAAACGCCGGGCGCCTCGATCGGCCGTGCATGGTGGTGATGCCCACCAGCCTGATTCCCAACTGGCTCGACGAAGCGGCGCACTTCACGCCGCAACTGAAGGTGCTGGCACTGTACGGCGCCAGTCGTAAAAAGCATTTCGACAGTCTGGCCGATTACGACCTGATCCTGACCACCTACGCACTGCTGCCCAAGGACGTCGAACGCCTGGCCGCACAACCGCTGCACGTGTTGGTGCTGGACGAAGCGCAATACATCAAGAACCCCAACAGCAAAGCCGCCCACGCCGCACGCGAGCTGAATGCACGCCAGCGTTTGTGCCTGAGCGGTACGCCACTGGAAAACCACCTGGGTGAGCTGTGGTCGCTGTTTCACTTCCTGCTGCCCGGCTGGCTCGGCGACGTGAAAAGTTTCAACCGTGATTACCGCGTGCCGATTGAAAAGCGCGCCAGCGAAGTACGACTTCAACACCTCAACGGCAGGATCAAACCGTTCCTGCTGCGCAGGACAAAAGAGCAGGTAGCGACGGAATTGCCGCCGAAAACTGAGATCATCCATTGGGTCGAACTCAACGAAGCCCAGCGCGATGTGTACGAAACCATGCGCTTGGCGATGGACAAGAAAGTCCGCGACGAAATCACCCGCAAAGGCGTGGCACGCAGCCAGATCATCATCCTTGAGGCGTTGCTGAAGCTGCGTCAGGTCTGCTGCGACTTGCGCCTGGTCAACGACGCGGCCCTGCCGACGCGCGGAAGCACCTCGGGCAAGCTCGACAGCCTGATGGAAATGCTTGAGGAGTTGTTCGAGGAAGGCCGACGGATTTTGCTGTTTTCGCAGTTCACTTCGATGCTGGCGTTAATCGAGGTCGAACTGAAGAAGCGCGGCGTGGAGTATGCGTTGCTGACCGGCCAGACTCGCGACCGACGCTCCCCGGTGAAAGACTTCCAGAGCGGCAAGCGTCAGATCTTTCTGATCAGCTTGAAGGCAGGCGGTGTTGGCTTGAACCTGACGGAAGCGGACACGGTGATTCACTACGACCCGTGGTGGAACCCGGCGACGGAAAACCAGGCAACTGACCGCGCGTATCGCATCGGCCAGGAGAAACCGGTGTTCGTTTACAAGATGATTGCCCGGGGCACGGTGGAAGAGAAAATTCAGCACCTGCAGAAGGAAAAATCCGACTTGGCAGCAGGCGTGCTGGATGGGCGCAAGGCTGGGGACTGGAAGTTGCAGAGTGATGATATTGAGGCGTTGTTTGCGCCGCTGCCGGAGAAAATCGATAAGTAGTGGTGGCAGTTAAATCGCTATCGCTGGCAAGCCAGCTCCTACAAGGGATAACTCGATACCTGTAGGAGCGAGCGGTGCGGCGACCCGACTTGCCCGCGAAGGGAGCGACTCGACCTAAAGGCTATCTCAGCCCTTCAACACCCGCGCCAACGTCGACTTCACCTTGCCCATTCCGTCATGCAACGCCTGCTCGATCTCGGCCATGGTAATCACAGCCGTCGACTTGCCCGCCGCCGGGTTCACCACCAGCGCCAGGCACGCGTAATCCAGCTCCAGCTCACGCGCCAATGCCGCTTCCGGCATGCCGGTCATGCCGACGATGTCGCAACCGTCACGCTCCAGTCGCGCAATTTCCGCCACCGTTTCCAGACGCGGTCCCTGCGTGCAGGCATACACGCCATGACTGCTGTAACCAACGCCTTCAGCCGCCAATGCCGCGATCAATTGCTCGCGCAGCGGTTCGCTGTAGGGATAGCTGAAGTCGATGTGGGTGACCTGTTCCAGGTCATCGGCAAAATAGGTGTGTTCGCGACCGCTGGTGTAATCGATCAGTTGATGCGGCACGCAGAAATGCCCGGTGCCCATCGCAGCATGAATTCCGCCGACAGCGTTGACCGCAAGAATCGCTTCGGCGCCAGCCTGCTTTAGCGCCCAGAGGTTGGCGCGGTAGTTCACCTGATGCGGCGGAAAACGGTGCGGGTGACCATGACGCGCGAGGAACAGCACTTCCTTGCCGGCGTACTCACCGATCTGCACCTCGGCCGAAGGCGTGCCGTAAGGGGTGTCCACCGCCAGTGACTGACGAATGCTCAGGCCTTCCAGTTGAGTCAGGCCGGTGCCACCGATAATCGCGTAAACCGTCATAACGTAAAGTCCTTATTCAATCAGTTGAGCGTCTTTGAGCGCACCAATGGCCGTCAGCCAGCGCGGGTCTTGACGGTATTCAGTGCTGGCATACGACTGGCCGCGCATCCGCGCAATGCGCTCGGACGGCTTGACCTTCAGACGCTGGGCGGCACTCAGCGCGAGCTCCGCAGCGGCGCGGTCGTTGCACACCAGGCCCATGTCGCAACCAGCGCTCAGCGCGGCTTCGATACGGCTGGCAGCATCGCCGACCACGTGAGCGCCGGCCATCGACAGGTCGTCGCTGAAGATCACGCCGTCGAACTGCAACTCGCCGCGCAGGATGTCCTGCAACCAGCGGCGGGAGAAGCCGGCCGGCTGGGAATCGACTTGTGGATAAATGACATGGGCCGGCATGACGGCGGCCAGTTGCTTGCTCAATTTGGCAAACGGCACCAGGTCGTTGGCGCGGATCTCGTCGAGGCTGCGCTCGTCATTCGGGATCGCGACGTGGGAATCGGCCTCCGCCCAGCCGTGGCCGGGGAAGTGTTTACCGGTGGCGGCCATGCCGGCGCTGTTCATGCCACGGATAAATGCACCTGCCAGCAGCGCGGCGCGTTCCGGGTCACCTTCGAACGAACGGGTACCGACCACGGCGCTGCGCTGGTAATCCAGGTCCAGCACCGGGGCAAAGCTCAGGTCGAGGCCGACGGCCAACACTTCGGTCGCCATGATCCAGCCGCACTGCTCGGCCAGGTATTCGGCGTTCGGGTTGTCGGCAATGGCGCGCATGGCCGGCAGTCGCACGAAGCCCTGGCGCAGGCGCTGCACCCGCCCGCCCTCCTGATCCACTGCCAGCAGCAGATCAGGTCGAACGGCGCGGATGGCGGCGCTCAGTTCACGCACCTGGCGCGGGTGTTCGATGTTGCGGGCAAAAATGATCAGGCCGCCCACTTCCGGTTGGCGTAACAATTGGCGATCTTCAGCCGTCAGCCAGGTACCGGCGACGTCCACCATCAACGAGCCTTGCAGGCCAGCAGTCATAGAGATTCCTTGATAACGATAAACCCGGCTCGCACGCGTTCGCCGCCGTGGGCTTTGCCCGGCAGGTCGGCGACATCAATGGGGAGCGGGTTCAGAACGAGAGTCGGCATGGGCGGCTAGCTTAGCGGATGTCAGCTGCCGCGCCCACCCGTGCGCGGTTAAACCTTGGCGGCAACCTGTGTCGATTTGCTGCGCGGACGCAATTGCGCAGTGGCCATGGCCGAGTCGGTCACGCCGGTTTCGGCGCGCATGCCTGCAGCCAGGAACGGCACCATCAGGCGCATCACTTGCTCAATGGAGGTGTTGACGCCGAAATCGGTCTCGGCAATCGCGCGCAAGGCCTTGATACCGGACATGCTGAACGCCGCAGCACCCAGCATGAAGTGCACGCGCCAGAACAGCTCGATCGGTGGAATGCGTGGCGCGGCTTCGTTGACCAGCATCATGTAGCGACGGAATACCTTGCCGTACATGTCTTCCAGATAACGACGCAGGTGACCCTGGCTCTGACTGAACGCCAGCCCCAGCAAACGCATGAAAATCGAGAGATCGTTGCCGCTGCGTGGCTGTACCACCAGGGCTTGCTCGACGAGGATTTCGAGCAGTTCTTCAAGTGTCGGTTTGTTCTCGGGCTTGGCCTGACGCCGCTCCAGCTCTTTATCAAGGCTTAAACAGAACGGCCCGAGAAAGCGCGAGAAGACGGCTTGAATCAGCGCCTTCTTCGACCCGAAGTGATAGTTCACCGCCGCCAGATTGACACCGGCCTTGCTGGTGATCAGACGCAACGAGGTTTCTGCGAAACCTTTTTCCGCGAACAACTGCTCGGCAGCATCAAGAATGCGTTCAACGGTTTCCGACTGGGCCATGGCTACTCCGCCTGACAAACACTTGTTTGAAACATACGTTTCAGTCCAGGCCTTGTCAAGTCTGGCGGTTCGTTTTGGGAATGGCCGGTCAGCTATTTAACCATACAACGACGACGCTTTAATCAGCCGGCTGATCGACCGTCTGGCGGCCGGTAAAAAAAGGGGCATTGCCAAGTCGCTTTCACTGTATATAATCCCAGTCACTGTATAAAAAGACAGAGCGATCAATATGCTAAAGCTGACGCCACGCCAAGCCGAGATTCTGGCCTTCATCAAACGCTGCCTGGAAGACAACGGCTACCCGCCGACCCGCGCGGAAATCGCTCAGGAACTGGGTTTCAAGTCGCCCAACGCAGCGGAAGAACACCTCAAGGCGCTGGCTCGCAAGGGTGCGATCGAGATGACGCCGGGCGCATCCCGCGGCATTCGCATCCCTGGTTTCGAAGCCAAGGCCGACGAATCCACCCTGCCCATCATTGGCCGAGTGGCTGCCGGTGCACCGATCCTTGCCCAGCAGCACATCGAAGAATCCTGCAACATCAACCCTGCCTTTTTCCATCCTCGCGCTGACTATTTACTGCGCGTTCACGGCATGAGCATGAAGGACGTGGGCATTTTCGACGGCGACCTTCTGGCTGTCCATACCACCCGTGAGGCCCGCAACGGCCAGATCGTGGTGGCGCGGATCGGCGACGAAGTTACGGTTAAACGCTTCAAGCGTGACGGCAGCAAAGTCTGGCTGATTGCAGAAAACCCTGAATTCGCCCCTATCGAAGTGAACCTGAAAGATCAGGAACTGGTGATCGAAGGCTTGAGTGTCGGCGTCATTCGCCGCTAAAGGAGGCTTTATGCAGTTCCCACACACATCACAGCAAGCCCAACTGCCGTTGTTCGAGGCGTTCATGGTGCAGCCGATGGCACCGATTCTGAAGGATGTGGTCGAGTCGCCCTGGAGCGCCGAACCTGAAGTTTTCAGTGAGCTGTCATTGCGTGGTGCGGCCGGGAACTGCCTGAGCCTTCTAGCACCGATCCTCAGGGAACTGAGCGAGGATCAGGACGCGCGCTGGCTGACATTGATCGCCCCGCCGGCCAGCCTGACACAAACCTGGCTTCGAGACGCCGGCCTGAATCGTGAACGCATTCTATTGCTGCAACCGCGCGGCACCCAGAGCGCACAACAGCTGACCTGCGAAGCGTTGCGTCTGGGTCGCAGCCACACGGTCGTCAGCTGGCTCAATCCACTGAGCACCACTTCACGGCAACAGTTGATCAGCGCCGCCCGGACCGGGGACGCACAAAGTCTGAACATTCGATTGGGTTAAACGAAGCACGCACCGAACTGCGCGGGGCTTCTCCAAGGATAGAGAAGCCGGTCTGTAGCAGTATCAGGAAAAAGCGACGAACGGGATCAATGAAGGACCCGTGAGCTCTCATCCGTATTGAAATCACCTTCAACCAAGCGGCCAGCCATCTGAACGCCGACGCTCAACATCGCCTTGGCGACTTCCACGTGTTGGCCTTGCAGGAACGCTTTGGCATCCTCAGAGAAATCCAAAGTAACCAGAGAACCCTCGTCCTCGGCCCTGCGCAGCTCGATTCGGCCGTCTGGTAACTCGACAATTTCTAGAAAGGACGTTGGCATAAAGGTCTGTTCTCCACGAAAGGCGGCGATTATATAGGCATCGGACAGGCTTCGCTCAGGATCTTGACCAGATGCCATTACGAAGAGACATTTCTCACAGCACTCATCCCTGAAACGGACAGCCCGTCGGACCCTCCGTTAAACACTCAATCCTTCAGCACTCGTTCAACCCTTCGCGAAAACGAATCGCCAGGCCTTTCAGGTTCTGACGCCAGCTCTCCAACTCCTCCCGGCTCAGCTCTTCCGGCGAATCCTCTTCATCCAGATTAACGGCCAGGATCAGCGGCTGCGTCACGTCGCCCTTGGGTTTGTGCGGTGCACGCGGCGGCTGGAACAACGCAGCATGAGCCGACAGCAGCTTGGCCAGCCAGGTTTCCGGGTTTTGCGCCAACTCGACCATCTCGGCCATTTCGGGAATGGCAATGGCTTCCAGCACTTCCCGGGTCAGCAACATCTCCGCCCGAGGCGCATTGGCCTGAGGCAAGCGATAGAAACCGGCAATTTCATGGCACAGCCCCAGCAACGCACCGTACAAGTGAAACAACGCCGATTCGCGCCCGGCCTGAATCAGCGCCAGGGAGTTCATCGCCCGCCCCTCTTCTGCCTTGGCAAGCGCTTCCAGCGACAGGCCGGCGAAATAAATCTTCTGATTGGTACGGGTATAGAGTTCGTGGGCCATGACGGCAGCCTCCACAACGAAATAATTGCTTCACGCAGGTCAGACAGTGTCGTGGATCACCCAAGCACACCGCAAGCCCCAAACAAAAAGGCCGCATGAAAACCCGAGGGTTGTCATGCGGCCTTTCAAGTACAGCGCCGTTTAAGCTTTGGCTGCTGGGCGCTTGTCTTCAACCGTCCACTTGCCGCCGTCGTAATACGCTTTCCAGCCAGTCGGCTTACCGTCGACTTCCGTCTGCACGTACTGCTCTTTGGTCTTGCGGCTGTAACGGATCACGGCAGGGAGACCGTCCGGGTCCTTTTTCGGCGCTTCACAGAGGAAGTGGTACTTCGGATCGATCTCATCCTTGTGCGGGATGATTTCCATGACCAGCGGCGCACGGGTCTCGCGGTTTTTCGGGAACTGGCTGGCGGCCAGGAACAGACCGGAAGCCCCGTCGCGCAGGATATAAGTGTCGTTGACCTTTTCGCATTTCAGCTCAGGCATCTTCACCGGATCCATCTTCGGCGGTGCAGCATCGCCGCTTTTCAGCAGTTTGCGGGTGTTCTTGCACGTTGCGTTGGTGCAACCGAAGAACTTGCCGAAACGGCCCGTCTTGAGCTGCATCTCGCTGCCACACTTGTCGCATTCCAGGCTCGGACCTTCGTAGCCCTTGATGCGATAGGTGCCCTCTTCGATTTCGTAGCCGTCGCAATCCGGGTTGTTGCCGCAGATGTGCAGCTTGCGCTTCTCGTCGAGCAGGTAAGCGTCCATCGCCGTGCTGCAGATCGGGCAACGATGCTTGCCACGCAGCACCAGCGATTCCGATTCACCCTCGTCGTCCGCGGCGATTTCATCACCCGGCACCAGGTTGACGGTGGCCTTGCAGCGCTCTTTCGGCGGCAGGCTGTAACCCGAGCAACCGAGGAAAACGCCGGTCGATGCGGTACGGATCTGCATCGGACGGCCACAGGTCAGGCACGGAATGTCGGTCATTACCGGCTGGTTGGCACGCATGCCGCTTTCCGGGCTTTCGGCCACTTCGAGCTTCTTCTTGAAGTCGCCGTAGAACTCGTCCAGCACGTTTTTCCAGTCGCGCTCGCCCTGGGCCACGTCATCGAGATTCTCTTCCATGCCGGCGGTGAAGCCGTAGTCCATAAGATTGGAGAAGCTCTCGGACAGGCGCTCGGTGACGATGTCACCCATCTTTTCCGAGTAGAAACGACGGTTGTGCAGCGCTACATAACCACGGTCCTGGATGGTCGAAATGATCGCCGCGTAGGTCGAAGGACGACCGATACCGCGTTTTTCCATTTCTTTCACCAGGCTCGCTTCCGAGTAACGCGCCGGCGGCTTGGTGAAGTGCTGGGTCGGATCAAGCTTGATCAGCTTCATCGCGTCGCCCTGGGCCATGTCCGGCAGCACGTCGTCATCGCCAGGCTTGGCGATTTGCGGCATGACGCGGGTGTAACCGTCGAACTTGAGGATACGGCCCTTGGCGCGCAGCTCGAAATCGCCGGCACCGACAGTGACCGTGGTCGACAGGTATTGCGCCGGCAGCATCTGGCAGGCGAGGAACTGGCGCCAGATCAGCTCGTAAAGCCGCTCTGCATCACGCTCCATGCCCGACAGCTTGCTTGGCTCGGTGTTGGCGTCAGACGGACGAATCGCTTCGTGAGCCTCTTGTGCGCCTTCCTTGCTGCTGTAGACGTTCGGGGTTTCCGGCAGGTACTTCTTGCCGAATTCGCCTTCAATATACGTACGCGCCATCGTCACGGCATCGGCCGAGAGGTTGGTGGAGTCGGTACGCATATAAGTGATGTAGCCGGCTTCGTACAAGCGCTGGGCCATCATCATGGTTTTCTTCACGCCGAAGCCCAGGCGGTTGCTCGCAGCCTGCTGCAGGGTGGACGTGATGAACGGTGCCGACGGCTTGCTGCTGGTCGGTTTGTCTTCGCGCTTGACGATGCTGTAGCTGGAAGCCTTGAGCTTTTCCAGCGCGGCCATGGCCTGGGCTTCGTTCAGCGGCTTGAACGCTTCGCCCTTCTCGCGAGCGACGTCGAAACGCACGGTAGCGCCCTTGGCGGTGCCGAGGTCAGCGTGGACTTCCCAGTACTCTTCCGGGATGAACGCGCGGATTTCACGCTCACGCTCCACCACCAGCTTCACGGCAACCGATTGCACGCGACCGGCGGACAGGCCACGGGCGATCTTGGCCCACAGCAGCGGCGAAACCATGTAACCCACCACGCGGTCGAGGAAACGACGCGCCTGCTGGGCGTTGACACGGTCGATGTCCAGCTCGCCTGGTTTGGAGAAGGCTTCCTGAATCGCTTTCTTGGTGATTTCGTTGAACACCACGCGCTTGTAGCGGCTGTCGTCACCACCGATGGCTTCGCGCAGGTGCCAGGCAATGGCTTCCCCCTCGCGATCCAAGTCGGTTGCGAGATAGATGGTGTCAGCATCCTTGGCGAGCCGGCGCAGCTCTTCGATAACCTTTTCCTTGCCCGGGAGGATCTCGTACTTGGCTTTCCAGCCATGATCGGGATCGACACCCATGCGCGAGACCAGCTGCTTGCGCGCTTTCTCTTTAGGCGAGAGCACCGGACCTTCACCCGCAGCGGCTTTGCCGCGCTTGGCGGCTGGCTCTTTGCTGGCGCTAGCCGAACCGCTGGTGGGCAGGTCTCGGATATGGCCGATACTCGACTTCACCACGTATTGGTTACCCAGATACTTGTTGATGGTCTTGGCCTTAGCCGGGGATTCCACAATGACCAGCGATTTGCCCATGGATCAGAAAATTCCTGAATTCTAGAAGTGAAAGGCGGTTGGCGCCTGACGCGGCACCGCTATATATAGTGGCTACAAGGTGAGGTCAAGCGCAGGGTTCTGCGCGCTCTCAGCTTATGGCGTGGTAAAAAGGCTCGGTTCGGCTTGCACCAAAGCAAAGCGTGGCACCTGTTCACCGTCAACCTCGACCGACTCCAGGAACATGCTCAAGGGGCGCACCCAAAAGCCGTAATCGCCATACAGGGCTTGGTAGAAGACCACTTCTTCTTCCGTTTCCGAATGCCGCGCAATACTGAATACGCGGTACTGCGGACCTTTGTAATGTTGGTAGAGCCCAGGTTGTATCGGCATGGTTTGGCCCTCACTCAAATTTTTTCAAAATAAAAACAAAATAAATCCGGAAAAACAAAAACCGGGGCACTTGGCCCCGGCTTCCGTCAACGGAACGCTTAAACGCGTTCGAAGACGGTGGAGATGCCTTGGCCGAGACCAATGCACATGGTGGCTACCCCGAAGGTGCCGCCATTTTGCTTCATCACGTTCAGCAAAGTGCCGGAGATACGCGCACCGGAGCAACCGAACGGGTGACCCAGGGCGATCGCGCCGCCGTGCAGGTTAACCTTCTCGTTCATCTTGTCGAGCACTTTCAGATCTTTCAGCACTGGCAGGGCCTGTGCAGCGAAAGCTTCGTTGAGCTCGAAGAAGTCGATATCGTTGATGCCAAGGCCCGCGCGCTTCAGTGCTTTCTGTGTTGCCGGTACTGGACCATAGCCCATGATTGCCGGATCCACACCTGCCACTGCCATCGAACGAATCACCGCCAGAGGCTGGATACCCAGATCCTGTGCACGCTGCGCCGACATCACGATCATGCACGAAGCACCATCGGTGATTTGCGACGAAGTACCGGCTGTCACGGTGCCACCCTTCGGGTTAAACGCTGGCTTCAACGCCGCCAGGCTTTCCAGGGTAGTTTCCGGACGAATGGTTTCGTCGTAGTCGAACAGTTTCAGGAAACCGTTCTCGTCGTAGCCCTGCATCGGGATGATTTCGTCTTTGAACTTGCCTTCCACAGTCGCCTTGTGGGCGAGCTGGTGGGAGCGCACGCCGAAAGCGTCCTGCTGTTCGCGAGTGATGCCGTGCATTTTGCCCAGCATTTCAGCGGTCAGGCCCATCATGCCCGAGGCTTTCGCCGCGTGCAGAGACATGTGCGGGTTCGGATCGACACCGTGCATCATGCTCACGTGGCCCATATGCTCGACGCCGCCGACGACGAATACGTCACCGTTGCCGGTCATGATCGCTTGCGCAGCAGTGTGCAGAGCGCTCATCGACGAGCCGCACAGACGGCTGACGGTCTGGCCGGCAGCGGTGTGCGGGATCTGAGTCATCAGCGACGCCATGCGAGCGATGTTCCAGCCCTGCTCCAGGGTCTGGTTCACACAGCCCCAGATCACGTCTTCGACTTCGTTCGGGTCGACCTTGACGTTGCGTTCCAGCAATTTGCTGATCAGGTGTGCCGACATATCTTCAGCACGGGTGTTGCGGTGCATGCCGCCCTTGGAGCGGCCCATCGGAGTACGACCGAAGTCGACAATCACGACGTCTCTTGGATTCAAGCTCATAAAATTTCACTCTCGCTCAAAAGTTGGGACGCTTAACCGAAGAACCGTTGGCCGGTTTTGGCCATTTCACGCAGTTTTGCGGTCGGGTGGTACAGCGCGCCCAAATCAGCGTACTGGTCAGCCAGGGCAACGAACTCGGCAACACCGATCGAATCGATGTAGCGCAGCGCACCGCCACGGAATGGAGGGAAACCAATACCGTAGACCAGACCCATGTCGGCTTCGGCAGCGGTTTCGACGATGCCGTCTTCCAGGCAACGCACGGTTTCCAGGCACAGCGGGATCATCATCCAGTTGATGATGTCTTCGTCAGTCACTTCGCGCTGTTCAAAGACGATTGGCTTGAGCACTTCCAGTACCGACGGGTCGGCGACTTTCTTCTGCTTGCCCTTCTTGTCGGTCTCGTAGGCATAGAAGCCCTTGCCATTCTTCTGGCCCAGGCGCTTGGCTTCGTAGAGCACGTCGACAGCCGAACGGCGGTCGTCTTTCATGCGGTCCGGGAAGCCTTCAGCCATTACGTCGCGACCGTGGTGGCCGGTGTCGATGCCGACCACGTCCATCAGGTACGCCGGGCCCATCGGCCAGCCGAATTTTTCCATGACCTTGTCGATACGGACGAAGTCCACACCGGCGCTGACCAGCTTGGCGAAGCCGCCGAAGTACGGGAACAGGACGCGGTTGACCAGGAAGCCCGGGCAGTCGTTGACGACGATCGGGTTCTTGCCCATTTTCTTGGCGTAGGCAACGGTAGTGGCAACGGCCAGCTCGCTGGACTTCTCGCCACGAATCACTTCAACCAGCGGCATCATGTGCACCGGGTTGAAGAAGTGCATGCCGACGAAGTTTTCCGGACGCTTGAGGGCTTTGGCCAGCAAGGTGATGGAAATGGTCGAGGTGTTGGACGCGAGGATGGTGTCCTCTTTGACCTTGTCTTCCACTTCAGCCAGCACAGCCTGCTTGACCTTAGGGTTCTCGACGACCGCTTCAACCACCAGGTCAACGTGACCGAAGTCGCCGTAGGACAGGGTCGGACGAATGCCGTTGAGCACTTCGGCCATTTTCGCCGCGGTCATGCGACCTTTATCAACGCGACCGACCAGCAGCTTGGCGGCTTCAGCCAGGCCTTGCTCGATGCCGTGCTCGTTGATGTCTTTCATCAGGATCGGCGTGCCTTTGGAGGCCGACTGATAAGCGATACCGCCACCCATGATGCCAGCGCCCAATACGGCAGCCTGCTTCACGTCTTTGGCGATTTCGTCGTAGGCCTTGGCCTTTTTCTTCAGTTCCTGGTCGTTCAGGAACAGACCGATCAAGCTCTGCGCGGCAGAGGTCTTGGCCAGTTTGACGAAACCGGCGGCTTCGACTTCCAGCGCTTTGTCGCGACCGAAGTTCGCAGCTTTCTGGATGGTCTTGATCGCTTCGACCGGTGCCGGGTAGTTCGGGCCAGCCTGGCCTGCCACGAAACCTTTGGCGGTTTCGAAAGCCATCATTTGTTCGATGGCGTTCAGCTTGAGTTTCTCAAGCTTCGGTTGACGCTTGGCCTTGTAGTCGAACTCGCCGGAGATGGCGCGTTTGATCAGTTCCAGAGCGGCTTCCTGCAGTTTCCCAGGCTCAACCACTGCATCGACTGCGCCGACTTTCAGCGCGTCTTCAGCACGGTTTTCCTTACCGGCGGCAATCCACTCGATGGCGTTGTCGGCACCGATCAGGCGCGGCAGGCGCACAGTGCCGCCAAAACCTGGGTAGATGCCCAGTTTGACTTCCGGCAGACCGATCTTGGCCGTGACGGACATGACGCGGTAGTCCGCCGCCAGGCACATTTCCAGACCGCCACCCAGGGCGATGCCGTTGATCGCGGCGACAGTCGGGACGTTGAGGTCTTCGAAATCGCTGAAAATCTTGTTGGCTTCGAGGTTGCCAGCGACAAGCTCTGCATCCGGCAGCTTGAAGTTCTCGACAAATTCGGTGATGTCGGCGCCGACGATGAACACGTCCTTGCCGCTGCTGACGATCACACCCTTGATCGAAGCATCTGCCTTGATGGTGTCTACGGCCTGACGCAGTTCGTTCAGGGTTAGACGGTTGAACTTGTTGACGGACTCACCCTTGAGGTCGAATTTCAATTCGACGATGCCACTTTCAAGAGCCTTAACCGTGATGGCTTTACCTTCGTAAATCATCAACTGATCTCCACGATATGGAAGCTGAACAGTACACGTCGGAAGCAGGCGAATGGCTTGGCAGTGACGTTTATCGTCGATGCTACGCCAATCCACCCGGCACACCCGCCAACGCGATAGTCGGGATTCTGTAGGAGCGATCTGAAATACAAACGCTCAATTCATACGCCCGTTTGATTTGGGTACGTCACCTTCACGGAATTTCCGACAATTGTCAATCGCCCAAAACACGGGTTGAAACGCGACTTTCCGGTCATTTCCGTAACACGAAGACCTGCAACACCCGGCTGCATGTGAGGCCATTCATAGAATCAATAGTTAGAAAAGTCGCCCTAATTCACGGCAGCCTTTGTTTAACGGGCTACGCTGGGCGGGAGGTTGAGGAAAAAATATGAACGCGTCGGCGAATGCCCGGCGTAAGATCAGCGCACAGCGAATTACCGGCCTGCCTGGCCAACTCCAGCCCGATGTTGAATGTCGGGCTTTTTATTGCTTGGACAATCGTAGGAGCGAGGCTTGCCCGCGAAAGCGGTGTGTCAGGTTGGACGCCTTCGCGGGCAAGCCTCGCTCCTACTAGGGGTCCGGGTCAGGCGAGGGCTTTGAGGGTTGCATCGATTTGTTGCAAAACTGTCGCTTCGCCCTTTTCGCCCCAGTACAACGTGATCATCTGCTTGTCCGCTTCGACCTTGTAGACGTTGGCCGGCAACTTTTCGAAATGAATCAGCAATGCCGGATCCTCGCAGACCTCCTGCCATTGATTCACCCATACGCCCGGCGACTTTTGCCAGTAACTCCAGCAAGCAGGCTGATTGCCGCGACGCGGTCGATGGTACTGCGCGCAAGGGCTCGGCGGTTCCTGGCTCAGCCAGTGCGGCCACTCCTGAGGCGCCAGCTGCATGGCCAGCCCGATACGCCGCGCCTCCATGCGCAGGGCCATGCGGCCGCTCTGCCCACGGGACGGACGCAACCACGCCAGCGGACTGAGAACCACCAACAGGATTGACACCACTATCCAGACCGTCATATCTGTACTCCCGATTCTTGATGAGCGCTTTGAGTCACTTTGAAAACACTGCGCTTGAAACCAGCCATACTTACCAATATTGCAATCCTCAGGAGGAGCACCTCATGCCCTACAACCACATTCTGGTCGCTGTAGACCTGACCGAAGAGTGCGACCCTGTCATCCACCGAGCTCGCGAACTGTCGGTGAGCAACGGCGCGAAACTGTCCCTGGTGCACATTGTCGAACCGATGGCCATGGCCTTTGGCGGCGACGTGCCGATGGACCTTTCCCAGTTGCAGCAGCAACAGTTCGATCAGGCCAAGGAACGTCTTGACCGGCTGATCGTGAAGTACCCGGAACTCTCCAAAGAGTACAGCCACCTGACCTACGGCCAGCCACGCCAGGAGATTCATCACCTGGCCAAAGAGCAGACCTGCGACCTGATCGTGGTGGGCAGCCATGGCCGGCATGGCTTGGCATTGCTGCTGGGCTCCACCGCCAATGACGTACTGCACGGCGCACCTTGCGACGTACTTGCCGTGCGCCTGCAAAACAAAAGCTGATAACACCTTCCCAATGTGGGAGTGAGCCTGCTCGCGATTACGGTGCAACAGTCGACGATTCGTTGAATGTCCAACTGCAATCGCGAGCAGGCTCGCTCCCACAGGGGCCTTGCGATAACTCCAGATTGTGTTGCATACGAAAAGCCCGGCGTTCATCACTGAGCGCCGGGCTTTTTTATTGCAGGATCAATCAGGCATCCAGCTCGGCCCAACGCTCGACCATCACGTCGAGCTCAGCCTGCAACTGCTCCAACTGAGCGATCACCGCGGCCGTCTCGGCAGCAAGACGCTGATAGAAGCCAGCATCGGCCATTTGGGCCTCAACGACGGCGATCTGCTGTTCCATGGCTTCGATCTGGCTCGGCAACATTTCCAGCTCACGCTGCAACTTGTAGCTGAGTTTCTTCTTCGCCACCGGCGCTTCGACCGCTGCCGCCACCGGTGCAGGCTCAGCCGTCACGACCGCCGACGTCAGGTCGGCCTTGCCGGACTTGCTCTCGGTCACGCCCAGCAGGCGCGGCGAACCGCCCTGACGCAGCCAGTCCTGATAACCACCGACGTATTCGCGAACCTTGCCTTCACCTTCGAAGACCAGTGTGCTGGTGACCACGTTGTCGAGGAATGCCCGGTCGTGGCTGACCATCAGCACGGTGCCGTTGAAGGTCAGCAGGACCTCTTCCAGCAGTTCGAGTGTTTCCACGTCGAGGTCGTTGGTCGGTTCGTCGAGGACCAGCAGGTTGGCCGGCTTGCTGAACAGTTTCGCCAGCAACAGACGCGCACGCTCACCACCTGACAGCGCCTTGACCGGCGTGCGGGCACGCTGCGGGCTGAACAGGAAGTCGCCGAGGTAACTCAGCACGTGACGGCTCTGACCATCGATGTCGATGAAGTCGCGACCTTCGGCCACGTTGTCGATCACGGTCTTTTCCAGGTCCAGCTGATGGCGCAACTGGTCGAAGTACGCCACGTCGATGCGCGTGCCCTCTTCCACTTTGCCGCTGGTCGGTTGCAGACCGCTGAGCATCAGCTTCAGCAGCGTGGTCTTGCCGGTACCGTTGGCGCCGAGCAGGCCGATACGGTCGCCGCGCGTCAGGACCATCGAGAAATCCTTGATCAGGAACGGACCGCCCGGGTGAGCGAAACTCACGTTCTCGAGGACCATCACCTGCTTGCCGGACTTGTCAGCGGTGTCCAGCTGAATGTTGGCCTTGCCGGTGCGTTCACGACGCTCGCTACGTTCAACGCGCAATGCTTTCAGGGCGCGGACGCGGCCTTCGTTACGGGTGCGACGGGCCTTGATGCCCTGGCGGATCCAGACTTCTTCCTGGGCCAGTTTCTTGTCGAACAACGCGTTGGCGGTGGCCTCGGCGGCCAGTTCGGCTTCTTTGTGCACCAGGAAACTGGCGTAGTCGCCATTCCAGTCGATCAGGCCACCGCGATCCAGTTCAAGAATGCGGGTCGCGAGGTTTTGCAGGAAGGAACGGTCGTGCGTGATGAACAGCACGGCGCCCTGGAAATCCTTCAGCGCTTCTTCGAGCCAGGCAATCGCACCGATATCCAGGTGGTTGGTTGGTTCGTCGAGCAGCAGCAGATCGGGCTCGGACACCAGCGCCTGCGCCAGCAGGACGCGACGACGCCAGCCGCCGGACAATTCGGCGAGGGTCTTGTCGGCCGGCAGTTGCAGGCGGCTGAGGGTGCTGTCGACCAGGGTTTGCAAACGCCAGCCGTCGCGGGCTTCGAGGTCGTGCTGGACGTGCATCAGCTTGTCCAGGTCGGCGTCGGTGACGATGTTCTGGCTCAGGTGGTGATACTCGGCAAGCAGTGCACCGACACCGTCCAGGCCTTCAGCCACTACGTCGAACACAGTCCGCTCGTCGGCTACCGGCAATTCTTGCGGCAATTCGCCAATCTTGAGGCCGGGTGCGCGCCACACGGAGCCGTCGTCAGGCTTCTGGTCGCCCTTGACGAGCTTCATCATGCTGGACTTGCCAGTGCCGTTGCGGCCGATGATGCACACCCGCTCACCACGGGCGATCTGCCAGGACACCTTGTCCAACAACGGCATAGCGCCGAAAGCAAGGGACACATCGCTGAATTTGAGCAGGGTCATGAGCTTCTCCAAAAACCGGGCGCGCATTCTACCTGACTTGAGGCTTCAGAAGGCCGGCAATTTCACCTTCGGGGCACTCTGCATGACAAATGTTGCGAACTGATGCTGACAGGCCCGCAAAGCTTTCGCCGGTTGCTGGCAAAAGGCTAAGCTACAGATTATTCAGTGCGGGCATGCCTCGCACTTGTCATGATTTCTCTGCCCGGACGTCTCATGCGCAGTCGCCTTTTCAGTCTTTTATCCTGCTTTCTTCTCTCTGCCGCTGCCGTTCAAACTGCCCAGGCGGTGGACCTGTCCACCCAACGCCAGTATTACGATGAAGCCAAGCGCGCCCTGGCCAAGGGTGATACCGGCCCGTACTTCCGTTACAGCAAGGCGCTCAGCGACTACCCGCTGGAGCCGTACCTGGCCTATGACGAACTGACCGCACGCCTGAAAACGGCGAGCAACGCCGAGATCGAAAAATTCCTCGCCGAACACGGTGACTTGCCGCAAGCCAACTGGATGAAATTGCGCTGGTTGCGCTGGCTGGCCGATCGCGGCGAATGGGCGACTTTCGTCAAGTACTACGATCCCAAGCTGAATTTCACCGAACTGGACTGCCTGAACGCGCAGTACCAGATCGGGCACAACCTGAAATCCGAAGGCTACGCCAACGCCAACAAGCTCTGGCTGACTGGCAAATCCCTGCCTGCGGCGTGCGACGGTTTGTTCGGGGTCTGGGCTGCCGAAGGCCAACTGACCGAACAGAAACGTTGGGAACGCACCAAGCTTGCCGCCCAGGCGCGCAACTATCCGCTGGCCAACAGCCTGGTCAACGGCCTGACCACCCTCGCCCCTCGCGGCCGTTTACTGGTGGACGTGGCGCAGAAACCCGAACTGCTCAACCAGCCGTCGCGTTTCACACCGGCCGACGAACCGATGTCCGACATTGTCAGCCTCGGCCTGCGCCGCCTGGCCAAGCAAGACCCGGACAAGGCCATGGCGTTGCTCGACGGTTACGCCAGCAGCATGCATTTCTCCCGTGACGAAAAAGTCGCGATCGCCCGGGAAATCGGCCTGACCCTCGCTCGCCGTTTCGACAGTCGCGCGCTGGACGTGATGACCAAGTACGACCCGGAATTGCGTGACAACACCGTGTCCGAGTGGCGCTTGCGCCTGCTGCTGCGCCTGGCCCGCTGGGACGATGCCTATCAGTTGACCCGCCGTTTGCCCCAGGACCTGGCGACCACCAATCGCTGGCGTTACTGGCAGGCCCGCAGCCTGGAACTGGCGCAACCGCAGAACCCGGAGGCGCAGACGCTTTATAAAGGCCTCGCTCGTGAACGTGACTTCTACGGTTTCCTCGCTGCCGACCGTTCGCAACTGCCTTACTCGCTGAACAACAAGCCGCTGGTATTGAGCCAGGCGCTGATCAACAAGGTTCGCAACACGCCGGGCGTTCGTCGCGCCCTGGAATTCCATGCGCGCGGGCAGATCGTCGATGGGCGTCGCGAGTGGTATCACGTCAGCCGTCACTTCAACCGTGACGAAATGGTCGCCCAGGCCAAACTGGCCTACGACCTGAAATGGTATTTCCCGGCGATTCGCACCATCAGCCAGGCGCAGTATTGGGACGATCTGGACATCCGCTTCCCGATGGCCCACCGCGAAACCCTCGTGCGTGAAGCCAAGGTTCGCGGCCTGCATTCGAGCTGGGTATTCGCCATTACCCGCCAGGAAAGCGCGTTCATGGCCGACGCCCGCTCAGGCGTAGGCGCCAGCGGCCTGATGCAACTGATGCCGGGCACCGCCAAGGAAACCGCACGCAAGTTCAGCATCCCATTGGCCTCGCCACAGCAGGTGTTCGATCCGGACAAGAACATCCAGCTCGGCGCCGCGTACCTCAGCCAGGTGCACAGCCAATTCAACGGCAACCGCGTCCTCGCCTCCGCCGCCTACAACGCCGGCCCGGGGCGCGTGCGTCAGTGGCTGCGCGGTGCGGATCACCTGAGCTTCGACGTCTGGGTGGAAAGCATTCCGTTCGACGAAACCCGCCAGTACGTGCAAAACGTGCTGTCGTACTCGGTGATCTACGGCCAGAAGCTCAACTCGCCACAGCCGTTGGTGGATTGGCATGAGCGGTATTTTGATGATCAATAAGCCTGTCTGAGGCGAAAACGAAAATGCCCGCATTGAGAAATGCGGGCATTTTTTATGGCGCATCTACCTGGATCTGCACCGTGCTGCAACAAGCTCGCCCTGCGCGGTCAAGCGGTAGCGTTGCACCGGGCTACGGGGAGAATCGGGATCAGTCATCTCAATCAAGCCTTCTACCAATGCAGGTTTGAGGTAGTTGGCCCGAAATGTCGCCTTGTGAGCCAATCCGAGCTCGGCCATCAGATCGTTAACCTTCACAGGAGCGCTTCCGCAAAGAGCACGAAGCAGTTTCGCTACTTGGTCGGTTACTTGGTCGGTTACTTGGTCGGTTACCGGCTCGGTTCTAACCGCCTCATCAAGCGCAAGGCTCAACGCTTGCAGCATGAACTCGACAAAAGGCGTCGACTCGGCCATTTGGTCGGCTGCCGATAACGCCGCGTAATAAGCATCCTGCTGCTCTCGAATCACGGCTTCGACCGGCAGATAAGCCAACACCGGGCGCCACCGACTGAGAATCAATGTCTGCCAAAGACGCCCCATACGTCCATTGCCGTCGGCGAAGGGATGGATGAACTCGAATTCATAGTGGAAGACACAACTGATAATCAACGGATGCCAATCAGAATCGCCGAGCCACGCCAGCAAATCATCCATCAAATGCGTAATGCGGCTCGGTGGCGGTGCCATATGAACCAATTTCTCGCCACGGTAAATGCCCACACCGGCTCGGCGAAACTGCCCACAGTCGTCAATCAAGCCGCCCATCAGTAACTCATGCGCCCGAAGCAGATCAACACGACTACTCGGCTGCCAATCCGGCATGGCTTCGTAAGCCGTGAAGGCATTACGCACCTCCTGGATTTCCCGAGGCAATCCCAGCACTCGCTGCCCTGCCAAAACAGCAGTCACTTGCTCGATGCTCAGGGTATTGTTCTCGATCGCCAATGAAGCCTGAATCGTGCGAATCCGATTACCCCGCCGCAGTTGAGGCGTCTGCCGTCGATCATCCACAGCCGAAAGTTGACCGATCCGCTCACTGATTTCGGCAATCAACGTGAGCATCTTAGTGGTCAGGGTCAACGGTGGTTGATAACGGCTCATATCCTCATCCATGCTCCCACTGAGCTCGACATAATGCCCGAACCCGGCAGTATTCAGCAGCGTTCATTCATGCCGCTTCATGCCCGTCGTTGAACTGCAACGCCGCCAACCGCGCATACAGCGCATTGCTCGCAATCAGCTCTTGGTGCGTGCCCACCGCCACCAGTTTCCCCTGGTCCATCACTGCAATCCGGTCGGCGTTTTTAACCGTGGCCAGTCGATGAGCGATGACCAGGGTGGTGCGGTTTTTCATCAGGCTGGGCAGGGCTTGCTGGATCAGGTGTTCGCTTTGGGCGTCGAGGGCGCTGGTGGCTTCGTCGAGCAGCAGGATGGGCGCATCCACCAGCAGCGCTCGGGCGATGGCCAGGCGTTGGCGCTGGCCGCCGGACAAACCGAGGCCTGCGTCGCCCAAATGAGTCTGATAACCGTGGGGCATCGCCTCGATAAAGTCATGGGCGTAGGCGATTTTCGCCGCTTCCTGAACCTGTTCCAGCGTCGCTGTCGGGTTACCGTAGCGGATGTTCTCTTCGATGCTGCCGAAGAACAGCGCCGGGGATTGGGAAACCAGCGCGAAACAACGGCGCAAGTCCAATGGATCGAGTTGAGTCAGCGGCACGCCGTCGAGCAGGATGCGCCCTTCGGCAGGATCGTAAAAACGCAACAGCAGGTCGTACACCGTCGATTTTCCAGCACCGGACGGCCCGACCAGCGCGAGGGTTTCGCCCGCCTTGATGGTCAGATTCAAGCCATCGACGGCGTAGCTTTCCGGGCGCGACGGGTAGGAAAAACGCACGTCCTGCAGAACGAGATTGCCCGTCACCCGCTCGGGCAACGTCACCAGGCCAGTCGCCGGTGGCTGGATGATGTTTTCCGAGCGCAGCAGTTCGGCAATCCGCTCGGCAGCGCCGGCGGCGCGCTGCAACTCACCAATGACTTCACTCAACGTGCCGAATGCGCTGCCGACAATCAGGCTGTAAAAGACGAACGCCGCCAGCTCCCCCGCCGAAATTCGCCCAGCCATCACGTCCATGCCGCCCACCCAGAGCATCACGCCGACTGCCCCCAGCACCAGCACGATCACCAGGGTGATCAGCCAGGCCCGCTGGAAAATCCGTTTGCATGCCGTGTTGAACGCCTCTTCCACGGTCACGGCAAAACGCTGTTCGTCCTGGGTCTGGTGGTTGTAGGCCTGCACGGTTTTGATCTGGCCCAGGGTTTCGGAAACATAACTGCCGATATCGGCAATCCGGTCCTGACTCAGGCGCGACAGGCTGCGTACCCGGCGACCGAAAATCAGGATCGGCGCAATCACCAGCGGCAAAGCCACAACGACGATGCTGGTGAGTTTGGGGTTGGTGATAAACAGCAACACAATCCCGCCGATCACCATCAGCAGATTACGCAGGAACAGGGACAGCGATGAGCCGATCACTGATTGCAGCAGCGTGGTATCGGCGGTCAACCGCGACTGGATTTCGGAGCTGCGGTTGTCTTCGTAAAACCCGGGATGCAGATAAACCAGATGGTTGAACACCTGACGGCGGATGTCGGCGACCACGCGCTCACCGATCCACGACACCAGGTAGAAACGCGCGAAGGTGCCAACCGCCAGGCCAATCACCAGCAACATGAACAAACCAATCGTCTGGTTGAGCAGGTGCGGGGACTGGGTCATGAACCCCTGGTCCACCAGCAGGCGAATCCCCTGCCCCATGGACAAGGTAATGCCGGCCGTGACGACCAGCGCGAGCAAGGCGCCGAAGGCCTGCCAACGATAGGGCGCGAGAAAAAGACTGGTCAGGCGAATCGCGCGGCGGTGACGGGCAGAGAGCATCGGGTTCATCCAGTTACGCAATTGATAGGGCCAGCCTGACGGTTCAATGGGGTTGAACGCTGTAAATCACAATGAGTCAGGTTAATTATGACCGCGATGACTAGGTCCTAGACGCTATTGGTCTAAAGTCCGGGTGGCAACGTCTGGGTATTTCTGGTGGACTGGTGTTGCCGCTCTGGAAAGATCGCAGGGAGTTGTCATAGCCCGGTCACCTGACGGTTCTACAGTAAGCACACACCTGAAGAGGAGACAGGCCATGTCCTTGCAAAATAGCAGCGATGACAAGATTCAAGTGATCCGCACACAGCCAGATCAGTCTCTGGGTTGCTCAATCATTGACGAAAAAGGCCGCGAAGTACCGATCACTGAGGGCATGATCCAGGACGCTTGCCGCGAACTGGAAAAGCGATTGGTCAAGCCTGCCAAACAAGATTGATATAGCCCCGTCTTCTTGACCCGGCCCTGATGGCCGGGTTTTTTGTGGGTGTTGATCCGGAATTGTGGTGTGACCATTCGCGGGCAAGTCGGGATGCCGCACCACTCGCTCCTACAGCGATCGGCGCCATTTTCAACATTACGCCTAACCTGTAGGAGCGAGGCTTGCCCGCGAATGGACCAACTCGGTTTTCAGACAGCCGATGCGCCCAAAGCCGCCACAATCTTCAGCAACTCAGGCGAATCCCCCTCAATCCGCACCTGCAACCCGTCAATCTCGCGCCGCGATGGATAATTCTTGCGCAGCGCATCAAACGCCGCGCGCTGCTCACTCACACTGCCCACAAGACTACGGCGGAAATCCGCGTCGTCGCGGCGCGGGTCGTACACGCCACGGCACATCATCGCCAGCGCCCAGGCAGGATCGCTCTCAGCGTTCAAGGTCACCTGCGACAACCACGGTGCAGGCAGCAAATCGCTCAAGCGGACCTGCGCCGGTTGCCCGAGAAAATCGCAGTAGGCCTGGTAGATCTGCGCCGTCCCGCGTTGCTTGCCGTCGAGGCTGTAACCGGCAATGTGCGGCGTGGCCAGCACGCAGAGCTCGGCCAGTGCCACATCGACCTCAGGCTCGCCCTCCCAGACATCCAGCACCGCTTGCAGGTCTTCGCGTTGCAGCAGCACCTCGCACAGGGCGGCGTTGTCCACCACCGGGCCACGGCTGGCATTGATCAGCCAGGCACCGGGCTTGAGCTGGTTCAAACGGTTTTGGTCGAACAAATGCCAGGTTGATCCGGCCCCGTGTTTCTTCAACGGTGTGTGCAGGCTGATGACATCGCACTGTTCGATGATCTGCTCAAGGCTGACGAAATCGCCCCCTTCAGCAGCTTGCCGTGGCGGATCGCAGACCAGCACGTTCCAGCCCAGCCCTTGCAGCACCTTGACCAACCGCCCGCCCACTTCGCCGGCACCGACCACACCGTACGTGCGCCGGGTGAGATCGGCGCCTTCGATTTCGGCGAGGGTCAGCAAACTGCCCAGCACGTAGTCGACCACGCCACGAGCATTGCAGCCGGGGGCGCTGGACCAGGTGATGCCGGCTTGCTGAAAGTAATCGAGGTCGAGGTGATCGGTGCCGATGGTGCAGGTGCCGACGAAGCGCACCTTGCTGCCTTCGAGCAACCCGCGATTGACGTTGGTCACCGAGCGCACCAGTAGCACATCGGCCTGCTCGACGGTGGCGCGGTCGATTGAACGTCCCGGCACCCGGCGGATTTCGCCGAAACCTTCGAAGAAGGCATCGAGCAGCGGAATATTTTCGTCGGCAACAATCAGCATGGCAGGCTCCTTTGGCGGATCGGCAGTGTAGGCGCAGATGACACTTCACGCCTAGCACACACAATTTGTAGGAGCGAGCCTGCTCGCGAAAAACGCACGAGCACTGCGGTGATTCAGGCAGCCCTCGTCATCGTTGACGTCCATCGCGAGCAGGCTCGCTCCTACAGGTTTTTGTGTGATTACAAATGGGTAACACAGGACTTTTCCTGACCGTTGCGTCAACGCGTAGAATGCGCCGCCTCGCGCATCAAAACCTTTTGGACGTTTTGCCTTTGAATTCCGTGACTGACCGCCCCGCCGCCATTTCCCTCAACCGCCCCGCCCGGGTTCGCCTCGAGCTGAAGAACCTGCTCGGCCTGGCATTGCCGATCATGATCGCGCAACTGGCCACCACGGCGATGGGCTTCGTCGATGCGGTGATGGCCGGTCGCGTCGGGCCACGGGATCTGGCGGCGGTGGCGTTGGGCAACTCGATCTGGGTCCCGGTGTTTCTGTTGATGACCGGCACGCTGCTGGCCACCACACCGAAAGTCGCCCAGCGCTTTGGTGCCGGCACCCACAGCGAGATCGGCCCGATCGTGCGTCAGGCGTTGTGGCTGGCGCTGGTGGTGGGCGTGATGGCAACCGGCATGCTGTTCAGCGCCGAACCGATTTTGCACCTGATGAAGGTCGATCCCGAGCTGATCGGCCCGTGCATGCAATACCTGCACGGCATCGCCAGCGGACTGCCCGCCGTCGCGCTCTACCATGTGTTGCGCTGTTTCAGTGACGGCCTGGGACGCACGCGCCCGGCGATGGTCCTGGGGTTGTGCGGGCTCGCGCTGAACATTCCGCTGAACTATGTCTTCATTTATGGCCACTTCGGTGTGCCGGCCATGGGTGGCGTCGGTTGTGGCTGGGCCACGGCGATTGTGATGTGGGTGATGGCGCTGGGCATGGCCGGCTGGGAACGCTGGGCGCCGGCGTATCAGTCGAGCCAGTTGTTCAGCCGTTTCGACTGGCCACAATGGGCGGTGATCAAACGCCTGCTGAGCATCGGCTTGCCGATCGGCATCGCGGTGTTTGCCGAATCGAGCATCTTCGCGGTGATTGCCCTGCTGATCGGCAGCCTCGGCGCCACGGTGGTGGCCGGGCACCAGATTGCCCTGAATGTCAGCTCGCTGGTGTTCATGATCCCTTACTCCCTGGGCATGGCTGTGACCGTGCGCGTCGGTCAGGCACTGGGACGTGAAGAGCCGCGCGAGGCGCGTTTTGCCGCGGGTGTCGGCATGGGCACCGCGCTGGCCTACGCCTGCCTGTCGGCGAGCATGATGTTGCTGATGCGCGAGCACATCGCAGCGATCTACACCGCAGACCCGACGGTGATCCATATCGCGGCGATGCTGATTGTGTACTCGGCGCTGTTCCAGTTTTCCGACGCCATCCAGGTGACTGCGGCCGGCGCCCTGCGCGGTTTTCAGGACACTCGGGTGACGATGATCCTTACCCTGTTCGCCTACTGGGGCATCGGCTTGCCGGTGGGTTACGCCCTCGGCCTGACCGACTGGTTCGGCGAACCCCGAGGCCCGAGCGGGCTGTGGCAGGGTTTGATCGTCGGCCTGAGCTGCGCGGCGCTGATGCTGTCGATTCGCCTGACGCGCAGTGCACGCAAGCGGATCCGCATGAGCCATTCGATGGGTTGACCGCACAAAAAAGGCCTGCAAATGCAGGCCTTTTTTTCGAATCGATTAATCCGATTTCTTGCGAATCCAGTACAGGTAAGTGCCGGCCTCTTCATGCTGCGCGATCAGCTCGTGGTCGAGGAACACGCAGAACTTGGGAATGTCGCGACGGGTCGACGGGTCGGTGGCGATCACCTTGAGCAGGCCGCCGGGCGCCAGGTCACGGATGTGCTGGTGCAGCATCATCACCGGTTCCGGGCAGTTGAGGCCGGTGGCGTCGAGGGTGCCGTCTACCGGCGTATCAAGCATTTCACTCATGATTCACTCCTGAAACTGGCCGGCATTGTCGCGCATTGCCGGGTGTTCGGTCATCTGTGGCATGACGCCATCCCTGTAGGAGCCGGCTTGCTGGCGATCCAGACACCGCGGTGATTCAGATACACCGCGTAACGCGCTATCGCCAGCAAGCCGGCTCCTACACGGGTTGTGTACATCAGCGGGACTTTGGTTTCTTCACGTCCAGGCGGCGCAGGTGGCACGTCACTTCTTCGCGATCGTGATACAGCTGCTTGCAGCCGATCTCGACGCGAATCCCGCGCTCCTTGAAACCGTCGGCAATGCGCTCCAGCAAGCGTTTCACTTCGGCGTAACGCTGCTTCATCGGCAGCTTGAGGTTGACCACCGCTTCGCGGCAATGCCCTTCGCCAATCCACTCTTCCAGCATCGCCGCGTTGCGTGCCGGTTTCTCCACGATATCGCAGACCATCCAGTCCACCGGCTGCCGTGGCTTGAAGGTGAAACCGTCGGCCATCAAATGCTGCACCAGACCAGTGTCCATCAGGCTTTCAGCCATCGGGCCATTGTCGATGGCGGTCACCAGCATGCCACGATTGACCAGTTGCCAGGTCCAGCCGCCCGGCGCCGCGCCGAGGTCGACGCCGGTCATGTCGCTGTGCAGACGCTCGTCCCACTGATCGCGCGGGATGAAATGGTGCCACGCCTCTTCCAGCTTCAACGTCGAACGGCTCGGCGCCTCGCGCGGAAACTTCAGGCGTGGAATGCCCATCGGCCACATGGCCGAGTTGTTCGACTCGGCCAGCCCCATGAACACTTCGCGGCCACTCTTGAACGTCAGCAGCAATCGCGGCTTGTTCGCGTCTTCCACCAGTTTGCCGGCCGCCATCAGCGCCTTGCGCAGGTGCACTTCGAACTTCTTGCAGAAGTTCGACAGCTCTTTGCCGTCGTTGGTGTCGACCATTTCCAGCCACAGGCTGCCGCACAGCGGGAAGTCGGCCATGTGCGCGAGGATCACGCTGATACGGTCGGTTTCCGGCAGGTCGATGAAAATCCCCCGCGCCCATTGGCGCGGGAAGATCAGATCGGCGAAACGCTGACCGCGCATCAGGCGCTCGGCGCCGTCTTCTTCGGTGCAGATGAATTCGGCGCAGGCGCTGGCGGTTTTTGCCTTGGCATAACCGGCCACGTTCAGCCGTGCGGCGTGTTCGGAAATCTCGGAACAGACTTCGCCTTCGAAGCCCGGCCGGCAATGCATAAAGAGGGTGTTCATTCTTACTCCTGGGCAGTTGGCGAAGAATTCAGCCACTGCGCGATGCCCAGACTTGCGTTGAAGCAAAGCCTGTCACGAAAACCGGCGCATGATAGCCGAGTTCGGAACCTCGGACTTGCCCATAGAGTCCGGTTATTAGCTTTAACGTTCAAACGGGGCTAGGTTGAAAGCTCTGTCCGTCCCCTCAGTCCGTAGCCGTGCGGACTTTAAGGAGTGATCGTAATGCCGTCCCTCGATAGCCTGAAAACCCTTAAAACCCTGCAAGTCGACGACAAGACCTACCATTACTTCAGTCTGCCCGATGCCGCGAAGAGCCTCGGTGATCTCGACAAGCTACCGATGTCGTTGAAAGTGCTGCTGGAAAACCTGCTGCGCTGGGAAGACGAAAAAACCGTCACCGGCGCCGACCTGCGAGCGATTGCCGCCTGGCTCAAGGAGCGTCGCTCCGACCGCGAGATCCAGTACCGCCCCGCCCGCGTCTTGATGCAAGACTTTACCGGCGTTCCCGCCGTGGTCGACCTGGCCGCCATGCGCGCCGCCATGGCCAAGGCCGGCGGCGACCCGCAGCGGATCAATCCACTGTCGCCGGTGGACTTGGTGATCGACCACTCGGTGATGGTCGACAAGTTCGGCAGCGCCAGCGCCTTCGAACAGAACGTCGACATTGAAATGCAGCGCAACGGCGAGCGTTACGCCTTTCTGCGCTGGGGTCAGAGTGCCTTCGACAACTTCAGCGTGGTGCCGCCGGGCACCGGGATTTGCCATCAGGTGAACCTCGAATACCTCGGCCGCACGGTCTGGACCAAGGATGAAGACGGCCGCACCTACGCGTTCCCCGACACGCTGGTCGGCACCGATTCCCACACCACCATGATCAACGGCCTCGGCGTGCTCGGCTGGGGTGTCGGCGGGATCGAAGCGGAAGCGGCGATGCTCGGCCAACCGGTGTCGATGCTCATTCCAGAAGTGATCGGCTTCAAACTCACCGGCAAATTGAAGGAAGGCATCACCGCCACCGACCTGGTGCTGACCGTGACCCAGATGCTGCGCAAGAAAGGTGTGGTCGGCAAATTCGTCGAGTTCTACGGCGACGGTCTCGCCGACCTGCCGCTGGCCGACCGCGCGACCATCGCCAACATGGCCCCGGAATATGGCGCCACCTGCGGCTTTTTCCCGGTGGATGACATCACTCTGGATTATCTGCGCCTGTCCGGTCGTCCACTTGAAACGGTGAAACTGGTCGAGGCCTACAGCAAGGCGCAAGGCCTGTGGCGCCAGCCAGGCAAGGAGCCGGTGTTCACCGACAGCCTGGCGCTGGACATGCGCAGCGTCGAAGCCAGCCTCGCCGGGCCGAAACGCCCACAGGACAGGGTGTCGTTGCCGAATGTCGCGCAAGCATTCAGTGACTTCACCGACCTGCAATTCAAACCTGCCAGCAAGGAAGAAGGTCGCCTCGAAAGTGAAGGCGGCGGTGGCGTTGCGGTGGGCAATGCCGACTTGGCCGGTGAAGCCGACTACGATTTTGAAGGTCAAACCTATCGCTTGAAAAACGGCGCGGTGGTCATCGCCGCAATCACCTCCTGCACCAACACCTCCAATCCGAGCGTGATGATGGCCGCCGGCCTGGTGGCGAAGAAAGCCGTGGAAAAAGGCCTCAAACGCAAACCGTGGGTGAAAAGCTCGCTCGCTCCCGGTTCCAAAGTGGTGACCGACTACTACAAGGCGGCCGGGCTGACGCAATACCTGGATCAACTCGGTTTTGATCTGGTCGGTTATGGCTGCACCACCTGCATCGGCAACTCCGGGCCGTTGCCGGAGCCGATCGAAAAAGCCATCCAGAAAGCCGACCTGACCGTCGCTTCGGTGCTGTCGGGCAACCGCAACTTCGAAGGCCGCGTGCATCCGCTGGTGAAAACCAACTGGCTGGCCTCACCGCCGCTGGTCGTCGCGTTTGCGCTGGCCGGCACGGTGCGCATAGATATCAGCAGCGAACCACTGGGCGATGACAAGGATGGCAACCCGGTTTACTTGCGGGACATCTGGCCAAGCACCCAAGAAATCGCCGACGCGGTGAATCAGGTCAACACCGCGATGTTCCACAAGGAATACGCCGAAGTGTTTGCCGGCGACGAGCAATGGCAGGCGATTGAAGTGCCGCAAGCGGCGACCTATGTCTGGCAGGACGATTCGACTTACATCCAGCACCCACCGTTTTTCGACGACATCGGCGGACCGCCGCCCGTGGTCAAGGACGTCGCGGGCGCACGGGTCCTTGCGCTGCTCGGCGACTCGGTGACCACCGACCACATCTCCCCCGCCGGCAACATCAAGACCGAGAGCCCCGCCGGCCATTACCTGCGCGATAAAGGTGTGGAGCCTCGGGATTTCAACTCCTACGGCTCCCGTCGCGGCAACCATGAAGTGATGATGCGCGGCACCTTTGCCAACATCCGCATTCGCAACGAGATGCTCGGCGGCGAGGAAGGCGGCAATACCCTTTACATTCCTACCGGGGAAAAACTGGCGATCTACGATGCAGCCATGCGTTACCAAGCCTCGGGCACGCCGCTGGTGGTGATTGCCGGGCAAGAATACGGCACCGGTTCGAGCCGCGACTGGGCGGCCAAGGGCACCAATCTGTTGGGCGTGAAAGCGGTCATCGCCGAAAGCTTCGAGCGGATTCACCGCTCCAATCTGGTCGGCATGGGCGTGCTGCCCTTGCAGTTCAAGCTGGATCAGAACCGCAAGAGCCTCAATCTGACCGGCAAGGAGACCCTGGACATTCAGGGCCTGAGCGGCGTCGAGCTGACGCCGCGAATGAACCTGACGCTGATCATCACCCGTGAAAACGGCAGCCGCGAGAAGATCGAGGTGTTGTGCCGGATCGATACGCTGAATGAAGTCGAGTACTTCAAGTCAGGGGGGATTTTGCATTACGTGTTGCGGCAGTTGATTGCGTCGTAAGTGTTTGCAGAAAAAGACACCGCCTTCGGGCGGTGTTTTTGTTTGCGGACACGCCTCTATAATCGCCGCGCTTTTATAGCCCCACACAAGACCACTGTGGGAGCGAGCCTGCTCGCGATGGGGCCGTAACATCCAATATCAGTGCCGCCTGACACTCCGCCATCGCGAGCAAGCTTGCTCCTGCAGTGGACCGAGGCGCCCCGCAGAATTTCGAACACAAGGACTTCAGATGTTTGCTTTGCCATGGACCTTCCTGGCCCTGCTCTCCCTCGGTTATGCCATGGCACTTTCCTATGGCAATCTCGGCTGGCTGGCGCTTATCTCGGTCGCATTACTGTTGATCGCCGGTTTCGCCGTGCGTCAGCAACAGCTCCGGATCGGCCATTACCTCGGTCACGGCCTGTTCATTTTCATGGCGCTGGCATTGGCGATGCACTGGCTCCCCGGCTTCTACAACGGTCGAGGTATCAATCCGCATCGTATTACCGACGATGCCGTACCGTTTGCGCTATACCTGAATCTGGACAAACCGCTGATTGGTTTCTGGCTGTTGCTGGTCTGCCCGTGGATTGTCGGCCGGCATTCGCTGCGGCTTTCCATTCCCGCCGCGCTGCTGGGGCTGACACTGAGCAGCGTGCTGGCATTGGGAGGCGCGCTGTTGTTGGGTGTGATCAGTTGGGCCCCCAAATGGCCTGATCAGGCCTGGCTGTGGCTGTTCAACAACCTGTTGCTGGTGACGCTGGTGGAAGAAGCGCTGTTTCGCGGCTACCTTCAGGGCGGCCTCAGCCGGTACTTTAAACACCTGCCTTATGGTGAAAACCTGGCGCTGCTGCTCGCCTCGCTGTTGTTTGGCCTGGTGCATGCGGGCGCTGGCTGGCAATGGGTGTTGCTGGCGAGTCTGGCAGGTGTCGGCTATGGTCTGGCCTACCGTTTCGGCGGGTTAGGTGCGGCCATTGCCACGCATTTCGGTTTGAACCTGCTGCATTTCAGCCTGTTCACCTATCCGATGCTGGCGGGCTGACGCAACGGTCGTTTTGCGACGCGCCGCTGATTATTGAAAAATATTCTTCAATAAATCCCTGACGGTGCCGACAACCTCTCAAAGCCTTGCGGATTGAAAAAAGCCATGCGTAACAACCAGCCCATTACACAACGCGAACGGACCTTCCCGGCTCAGCAACGGTTGATCTCCACCACCGATGCCAAGGGCGTGATCACCTACTGCAACGACGCTTTCGTCGAAATCAGTGGGTATTCCCGCGAGGAACTGATCCGTGCACCGCATAACCTGGTTCGTCACCCCGACGTACCGGCCGCGGTGTTCGCGCACATGTGGGGCACATTGAAACAAGGCTTGCCATGGATGGGCATTGTCAAGAATCGCTGCAAGACCGGTGACCACTACTGGGTTAACGCCTACGTCACACCGGTGTTCGATGGCAACCAGGTGATCGGTTACGAGTCGGTGCGGGTCAAACCCACCGCCGAGCAGATCCAGCGTGCCGAAGCGCTCTACCAACGCATCAACCAGGGCAAGTCAGCGATTCCTTCCACCGATAAATGGCTGCCGGTCCTGCAGGACTGGTTGCCGTTCATTCTGGTCAGCCAGCTGAGCTTCATGATCGGTGCCACGCTCAACTCCCAATGGGGTTTTGCCCTGGCCGCCGGTCTTTCGGTGCCATTGGGCCTGCTGGGGTTGAGCTGGCAACAGCGCGGCCTCAAGCGCTTGCTGCGCCTGGCCGAGCAGACCACCTCCGACCCGCTGATCGCGCAGATGTACACCGACAGCCGTGGTGCCCAGGCGCGTCTGGAGATGTCGATCCTCAGCCAGGAAGCCCGCCTGAAAACCTGCCTGACCCGTCTGCAGGACACCGCCGAGCACCTGAGCGACCAGGCGAAACAGTCCGACACACTGGCTCACAGCAGCTCCACCGGCCTGGAACGTCAGCGCGTCGAAACCGAGCAGGTGGCCACCGCCGTCAATCAGATGGCCGCCACCACCCAGGAAGTCGCCAGCCACGTGCAACGCACGGCGGACGCGACTCAAGAAGCCAATCGCCTGACCGGGCGCGGCCGTGACATCGCCGGGGAAACCCGCGAAGCCATTCAGCGCCTGTCGGAGGTGGTCGGCGAAACCGGCCTGACCGTGACGCAACTGGCCAAGGACAGCGATGAAATCGGCGGCGTGGTCGACGTAATCAAAGGCATCGCCGACCAGACCAACCTGCTGGCGTTGAACGCCGCCATCGAAGCGGCGCGTGCCGGCGAGATGGGTCGCGGCTTTGCGGTGGTTGCCGACGAAGTTCGCCAATTGGCGCAACGCACCAGCGAATCCACCGGGCAGATTCACGCCCTGATCGCCAAGCTCCAGCAAACCGCCAGCACCGCCGTGCAAACCATGGAATCCGGGCATCGCCAGGCGGAAGAAGGTGTGGCGCGGGTACTCGAAGCGGATCAGGCACTGGTCGGGATCAGCGAAGCGGTGGCACACATCACCGACATGACCACCCAGATCGCGGCCGCGACCGAAGAGCAAAGCTCGGTGGCCGAAGAAATCAGCCGCAACATCAGCAACATCTCGCAACTGGCCGACCAGACGTCGGAACAGGCGCAGCACTCGGCGTTGTTGAGTGAAGAGCTGACCAAGACCGCGAATACCCAGTATTCGTTGGTGGAGCGGTTTAACCGCTGATTGATGCTGGAAAAACAAAACCCGGACGGTGAAAGCCTCCGGGTTTTTTATTGCCTGATGAAAGTCAAAAATCGACAGCGCGCATTTGGCCGCCACTGCGCGAAACTCAGCTGAAAGTACGCACCCAACTGTCAGTTATGACAGTAGACACGCCAGTACGGTGGGGTAGCATTTAAATGCCGTTACACCCGGCATTTACTTCCTTCGACTTTAAACAGAAAAGGATTTTTTCGATGAGTGCTTTTCCTATTTTTTTCCCGGACGACCATAAAAGTCAGGCAGCTGGTAACGATTTTCACTGGAGATTCACAGGGGAACCGATCTACGCTGAATCTACTTTATTTACGGCGTTTCGTGGCGGACCTGGTATCGACAATTGGGTTTTCCAAGGTTCTACCGGCAAGACTGAAGACGGTACGTTCTTCGCGCTTCAATTCTCAGTGCCTTATGAGGGTGAAGACCTGCTAGAGAAAACCTACAAGATTGGGGATGGGCAGTGGTTTTACGTATTCCATATCCATTCAGTTCCCCCCGCACCTAACTTCACATCCACCCTGGCAGACAAGGCGGAACTTACTATCAGGCTCGATCCAGCCAAGGGGACAGTGCATGGCGATTTCAATGCAATTTTTTATAGCGGGGGCTATCGAATGAATCCGATAGGCACATTCGATTTGAAAAGAGCCGACCAATAACACATGAAGCAGGAAGGCAAAAGTGCCGATCCAAGAACGATGGCTCTCATGACCTCTTCGTGATCAGGCTCCTCGCACGTTTTTGTTGAGCGCACATGTGTGTGTGCGTGGCAAAACTTCAGAGCACCTGCTCGCGATGAGGTCATTTCTGTAAGGAATGACCTCGCTGAAGAAACTCAGCCACCCTCCCCACCGCAGCCGCCAAATGCTGCTCATGCGTAAACCCCGAAACCTTCAACGGCTTCAAATCATGATCCCCCGCCGGCAGCCACATCACCTCGATAGCCGGCGATAACACATATCCCTCGATAGCTTCCCGATTGCCCAGCGTATCTCGCTCGCCCTGCACGATCAGCGACGACGATAGTTGCGGCGGCACCCGACTCCAGCTTGATGGCTGGCGCTGCGATACTGCCTACATTAAGCCGATTGTCTGTGGATACTCAAAGCCGCAGCATCCTGCGCCTGTAACGAACCGCCGACGAGTGCCAGGCTCCGACCACTAAGTTGCGCACCCTCCGCACTGGCGCCGCAGGTTTGAACATGAGAGTTATTGAATTCGACCTGACCACCGCGCTCGACCAAGACACCATGCGAACCTTCGCCGAAGGTTTCAACCAAGCACTAATGTCGGTCTATTTGAAGAATAGTCGAACTCAAAATGCTCTGGACGCGGAGTACAGCGAGGAGCTAGACGTTGGTGTGGAAGCAATGGCTTGCCAAGCTCATGAATACGGAATACCTGTCCTGATCGAATGTGCCAAACGGCTAAAAACTACTAGCACAAATAAAAGCCACCGCATAGCTGACAACTATGACAGTAGCTAAAAAAATACTATTCATTAAACTCTGGATCGCGTTATCACGATTGGCACCATGAACAAAAATCTTAATCACTAAAGAGGCTACTCATGAACAATCCTGACATACTCATGCTGAGTAACGATCATAATTCCATGCCAGATGACGAATTCAAATGGAAAGATCGGAACATAGAAACAAAAGCCCAAGCAACAAAATTTTATCAAACCGAGCTCAATAGTGGCCTTGTCTGGGTTTTCAAGGGGGCTACAGGAAGTCCCGACAACGAGGACTACTTTGATTACGACATGTGGATTCCTCATTTCGACAAGGAACCACTGAAGCGCACTTATAATTTGAACGATGGGTTAATTATCAGACACACACATTCATTACCTGGGACTCCAGACCACATTAAATACAAATCTGTACACGCAGACGAAGGCACTTTGGAAATCGAAATCGATGTGGAAAAAGGACACGTCGTAGGATGTTTTAGCGCTAAATTCAAGACCAACTATGACCTGGAACCAAAAGGCAGTTTCGAAATGACTGAATGGCGTCCTGTGAAAGAATGATCTGTTTCACGATTAACGGATTTAGCCCTCTATCAAGATCAGTACGGCACAGAGCCCAGTTGAATACATCATGGGCTTTGTGCAATACGTCCCGACCTACTGAAACCAAAACTTCAACGGATAAGCTCGGATGCCTTTTGCGCCGCAGCCGCCAAATGCTGCTCATGCGTAAACCCCGAAACCTTCAACGGCTTCAAATCATGATCCCCCGCCACCAGCCAGAACACTTCGATACTCGGCGACAACGCATAAGCCTCGACCGCCTCACGATTCCCCAACGCATCGCGCTCGCCCTGGACAATCAGCGTCCGGGTCTTCAGCGCAGCCAGATGCTCGACCCGTGGCTTCTCCGGTTTGCCTACGGCATAGAACGGATAGCCGAGGCACACCAACGCATCGGCTTCGAGCTCATCGGCCAATAGACTGGCCATCCGCCCGCCCATGGACTTGCCGCCAATGGCCAGACGGCCAGTGACATGGCGTCGCACCACGGCGTACACCTCACGCCAGCATTCCAGCAGTTTCGGCGCAGGGTTCGGGGGACGCTTGCCGCCATCGACACGTCGTTGTGCCATGTAGGGGAACTCGAAGCGCAACACGTTGACGCCCTGCGCAGCAAGGCGCGCGGCCATGTCGTTCATCCAGGCGCTGTCCATCGGCGCCCCGGCGCCATGCGCAAGAATCAGCGTCACAGGTTCACCCGAAACCGTTGAAGCGGCTTCATTCCACAGCCATCCATGCTCCCGCACACACTGCGCCCATTGATCCCCGTCAATACTGGCCTTGTGCTCTTTGTCCATGCTTGCCTCGCTTTTAGTCTGCCTATAACTCCAGGCGAAGGGAGCGTCTGCCTTGCGCGAACGCCCTTTCGGCTGAACCGTGGATGGGGAACCATGAACACTTCTATCAGTACCGCCTACAACTACAAGGTGGTCCGCCAATTCGCCATTATGACGGTGGTGTGGGGCATCGTCGGCATGGGGCTCGGGGTTTTTCTCGCGGCTCAATTGGTCTGGCCCGAACTCAACTTCAATTTGCCGTGGACCAGTTTCGGCCGCTTGCGCCCGCTGCACACCAACGCGGTGATCTTCGCGTTCGGCGGTTGCGCCCTGTTCGCCAGTTCGTTCTATTCGGTGCAACGCACCTGCCAGACGCAACTGTTTGCACCGAAAATCGCCGCGTTCTGCTTCTGGGGCTGGCAACTGGTGATTCTGCTGGCGGCGATCAGCCTGCCGCTGGGTTACACCAGTTCCAAGGAATACGCCGAGCTGGAATGGCCGATCGACATCCTGATCACCATCGTCTGGGTCGCCTACGCCATCGTGTTTTTCGGCACGCTGGCCAAGCGCAAGACCAAGCACATCTATGTGGGCAACTGGTTCTTCGGTGGTTTCATCATCACCGTGGCGATTTTGCACATCGTCAACAACCTTGAGCTGCCGGTGAGTTTCACCAAGTCCTACTCGCTGTACGCCGGTGCGACCGATGCCATGGTGCAGTGGTGGTACGGCCACAACGCCGTAGGCTTTTTCCTCACCGCCGGTTTCCTCGGGATGATGTATTACTTCGTGCCGAAACAGGCCGAGCGTCCGGTGTATTCCTATCGCCTGTCGATCGTGCACTTCTGGGCGCTGATCACCCTGTATATCTGGGCCGGTCCGCACCACTTGCACTACACCGCGCTGCCGGACTGGGCGCAGTCGCTGGGCATGGTGATGTCGCTGATCCTGCTGGCGCCAAGCTGGGGCGGCATGATCAACGGCATGATGACGCTCTCCGGTGCCTGGCATAAGTTGCGCAGTGACCCGATCCTGCGCTTCCTCGTGGTCTCGCTCGCGTTCTACGGCATGTCGACCTTCGAAGGGCCGATGATGGCGATCAAGACCGTGAACGCCCTCTCCCACTACACCGACTGGACCATCGGCCACGTACACGCCGGCGCACTCGGCTGGGTGGCGATGATTTCCATCGGCGCGCTGTACCACATGATCCCGAAAATCTTCGGTCGCCCGCAGATGCACAGCATCGGCCTGATCAACGCGCACTTCTGGCTGGCCACTATCGGCACCGTGCTGTACATCGCCTCGATGTGGGTCAACGGCATCGCCCAGGGCCTGATGTGGCGCGCAGTCAACGAAGACGGCACGCTGACCTACTCCTTCGTCGAAACCCTGGTGGCCAGCCACCCAGGCTTCATCGTGCGACTGGTGGGCGGTGCGATCTTCCTCAGCGGCATGTTCCTGATGGCTTACAACACCTGGCGCACCGTGCGGGCCTCGCAGCCTGCCGAAGTCGCCGCTGCCGCGCAGATGGCCTGAGGAGTCCGAGATGAAACACGAAACAATCGAAAAAAACGTCGGCCTGCTGATGCTGCTGATGGTCCTGGCCGTGAGCATCGGCGGTCTGACGCAGATCGTCCCGCTGTTCTTCCAGGACGTGACCAATAAACCGGTGGAAGGCATGAAGCCCTACACCGCGTTGCAACTGGAAGGTCGCGACATTTACATCCGCGAAGGCTGCGTCGGTTGCCACTCGCAGATGATCCGGCCGTTCCGCGCCGAGACCGAGCGTTACGGTCACTACTCGGTGGCCGGGGAAAGCGTCTGGGATCACCCGTTCCTGTGGGGTTCCAAGCGTACCGGTCCGGACCTGGCCCGTGTCGGCGGCCGCTACTCCGAAGACTGGCACCGCGCGCACTTGTACAACCCGCGCAACGTGGTGCCGGAATCGAAGATGCCGGCCTATCCATGGCTGGTGGCCAATCAGCTCGACAGCAGCCACACCGAAACCAAGATCAAGGCGATGCGCACCCTCGGCGTGCCGTACACCGATGCCGACATCGCAGGCTCGGTCGAATCGCTCAAGGGCAAGACCGAAATGGACGCGCTGGTCGCCTACCTGCAAGTGCTCGGCACTGCCATCAAGAGCAAGAGGTGAGCCATGCCCTTTGAAATAATGAGCGTAATGAGCAGTGGATTGATTCGCGGCCTGGGCACGGTCGTGGTGTTTGTGGCCTTTGTCGGCCTGACGTTGTGGGTGTTCAACAGCAAGCGCAATCCGGAGTTCGCCGAAGCACGTTTGCTGCCGTTCGCCGATGAGCCACAAGCCGATAGCACCCAAGAACCTGAAGCAAGGAGTACCCGGTCATGACCACTTTCTGGAGTACGTGGATCTGCGTACTGACCATCGGCAGCCTGATCGGCCTGACCTGGCTGCTGATCGGCACCCGCAAGGGCGAAACCAAGGGCAGCGTCGACCAGACCATGGGCCACAGCTTCGACGGCATCGAGGAGTACGACAACCCGCTGCCGCAGTGGTGGTTCATGCTGTTCGCCGGCACGCTGGTGTTCGCCGTGGGCTACCTGATTCTTTACCCGGGCCTGGGCAACTGGAAAGGCATCCTGCCGGGTTACGAGAACGGCTGGACCGGCGTTCACGAATGGGAAAAGGAGATGAACAAGGCCGACGCGAAGTTCGGACCGATCTTCGCCAAATTCGCCGCCATGCCGGTGGAAGAAGTGGCCAAGGACCCGCAAGCGCTGAAAATGGGCGGTCGCCTGTTCGCCTCGAACTGCTCGGTGTGCCACGGCTCGGATGCCAAGGGCGCTTTCGGTTTCCCGAACCTGGCCGACAGCAACTGGCGCTGGGGCGGCGACGCCGAGATGATCAAGACCACGATCATGGGTGGACGCATGGCGGCGATGCCGGCCTGGGGTGAAATCCTCGGTGAAGCCGGCGTGAAAAACGTTGCCGCGTATGTGCGTCATGAACTGGCCGGCCTGCCATTGCCGGCTGGCGACACCGCCGACCTGCAAGCCGGACAGCAAGCATTCAGCACCACCTGCGTAGCCTGTCATGGGGCAAACGGCCAGGGCACTGAAGCCATGGGTGCGCCGAACCTGACGCAACCGGCCGGTTTTATCTACGGTACAAGCCTGGCGCAACTGCAACAAACGATCCGCCATGGCCGCCAGGGCCATATGCCGGCGCAGAACGAACTGCTCGGCAGCGACAAAGTGCAACTGCTGGCCGCTTATGTGTACAGCCTGTCCCACGCTCTGAATACAGAGCGTTTGCAGGCCGAAGGCAAAAGCGAATAATTCTTGACCGCTCTGCTGCCGCATTCTTCTCGGATGCGGCAGTTCCCTGCCCCTTTGCGACCCATTGTCGCACCCCTCCGTTAGTCCGCCTTTCGGTTCACCAGATTCGGGTCTAAGCTTGCCCCGATGCGGACTGGCTTGAGCCGGTTCCAGGTCGACCCGACCCGATGTGTTCGACGAATCAGCTCGATGACAAGCCGCAAAGGCTGGTAGATACCGGCTGTCGTGCCAATTGCCATCGGTCACCCGATCGTTGCGTTTGAACACACCCCGTTACAACTGACCTGACCCTCTCATCATTTTCGTTCGCTGCGACATTTTGTCCGAGGGCGATTTTGTCCTTACGCGGCGCATGGAAAGGCCGCAGAATCAGCTTTTGAAAGCATTGACCCAGGTCATGGCGCGTTGCAATGACCCCCTGCTTTCTCCATACTTGCGGCCGATTTTTACTCCTAATAAAACACCCAAACCGTGGAACCTTAGAATGAGCACAGCAATCAGTCCGACTGCTTATAACTATAAGGTAGTCCGCCAGTTCGCCATCATGACGGTGGTCTGGGGGATCCTTGGCATGGGGCTCGGTGTCTTCATCGCCTCGCAACTGGTCTGGCCGGAGTTGAACTTCGGTCTGCCGTGGACGAGCTTTGGACGCCTGCGCCCGTTGCACACTAACCTGGTGATTTTCGCCTTTGGTGGCTGTGCACTGTTTGCCACTTCTTATTACGTCGTGCAGCGAACCTGCCAAACGCGACTGATTTCCGACAGCCTCGCGGCCTTCACCTTCTGGGGTTGGCAAGCGGTGATCGTCGGCGCCATCGTTACCTTGCCGTTGGGTTACACCACCACCAAGGAATACGCTGAGCTGGAATGGCCCCTGGCTATTCTGCTGGCCATCGTCTGGGTCACCTACGGTCTGGTGTTCTTCGGCACCATCACCAAGCGCAAGACCAAGCACATCTATGTGGGCAACTGGTTCTACGGTGCCTTCATCGTCGTGACGGCGATGCTGCACATCGTCAACCACGCCTCGCTGCCGGTCAGTTTCTTCAAGTCCTACTCGGCCTACGCCGGTGCGACGGATGCGATGATCCAGTGGTGGTACGGCCACAACGCCGTAGGTTTCTTCCTGACCACCGGCTTCCTCGGGATGATGTACTACTTCGTTCCGAAGCAGGCCGAGCGTCCGATCTACTCCTATCGCCTGTCCATCGTGCACTTCTGGGCGCTGATCACCCTGTACATCTGGGCCGGTCCGCACCACCTGCACTACACCGCGCTGCCGGACTGGGCGCAGTCGCTGGGCATGGCCATGTCGATCATCCTGCTGGCACCAAGCTGGGGCGGCATGATCAACGGCATGATGACCCTGTCGGGCGCCTGGCATAAGCTGCGCACCGACCCGATCCTGCGCTTCCTCGTGGTATCGCTGGCGTTCTACGGCATGTCGACCTTCGAAGGTCCGATGATGGCGATCAAGACCGTCAACTCGCTGTCGCACTACACCGACTGGACCATCGGCCACGTACACGCCGGCGCTCTTGGCTGGGTAGCGATGATCTCGATCGGCGCGATCTACCACATGATCCCGAAACTGTTCGGTCGCGCGCAGATGCACAGCATCGGCCTGATCAACGCACACTTCTGGCTCGCGACCATCGGTACCGTGCTGTACATCGCTTCGATGTGGGTCAACGGCATCACCCAGGGTCTGATGTGGCGTGCAATCAACGACGACGGCACCCTCACCTACTCGTTCGTCGAAGCGCTGCAAGCCAGCCACCCGGGCTTCATCGTTCGCGCATTGGGCGGCGCATTCTTCGCCACCGGCATGCTGCTCATGGCCTACAACGTATGGCGTACCGTACGTGCCTCGAACCCGGCCGAAGCTGAAGCCGCCGAACAGATTGCTGTAGTTGGAGCTCACTGATGAAGCATGAAGCAGTCGAGAAGAATATTGGCCTGCTGGCCTTCTTCATGGTCATCGCCGTCAGCATCGGCGGCCTGACCCAGATCGTTCCGCTGTTTTTCCAGGACGTCACCAACAAGCCGGTCGAAGGCATGAAGCCTCGTACCGCCCTTGAACTGGAAGGCCGCGACATCTACATCGCCAACGGTTGTGTCAGCTGCCACTCGCAGATGATCCGCCCGTTCCGTGCTGAAACCGAACGCTACGGCCACTACTCGGTTGCCGGTGAAAGCGTCTGGGACCACCCGTTCCTGTGGGGTTCCAAGCGTACCGGTCCGGACCTGGCCCGTGTCGGCGGTCGTTACTCCGATGACTGGCAGCGTGCGCATTTGTACAACCCGCGCAACGTAGTGCCCGAGTCGAAAATGCCGGCCTACCCGTTCCTCGTGGAAAACAAGCTCGACGGCAAAGACACCGCCAAGAAAATGGAAGTCTTGCGCACGCTCGGCGTCCCTTACACCGACGAAGACATCGCCGGTGCCAAGGATGCTGTGAAGGGCAAAACCGAAATGGACGCGCTGGTGGCCTATCTGCAAGGCCTGGGCACCATCATCAAAAGCAAACGGTGATTTAGATGGATATCGGGATGATTCGTGGCCTGGGCACCGTTGTTGTGATGGTGGCCTTCATCGGTCTGGCGTTGTGGGTGTTCAGCCCCAAGCGCAAGTCGGAGTTTGAAGACGCGACCTTGCTGCCTTTCGCGGATGATCCCGAAGCCATCAAGCACGTCGAGCAAGCTTCTAGGAGTAACAAAGAATGACTACGTTCTGGAGTCTGTACGTCACAGTCCTCAGTCTCGGCACCATCTTCGCCCTGACCTGGCTGTTGCTGTCCACCCGCAAGGGCCAGCGCAGCGAAGCCACCGAAGAAACGGTTGGCCACTCCTTCGACGGGATCGAGGAGTACGACAACCCGCTGCCGAAATGGTGGTTCATGCTGTTCGTGGGCACCATCATTTTCGCCCTGGGTTACCTGGTGCTGTACCCGGGCCTGGGCAACTGGAAAGGCCTGCTGCCGGGTTACAACTACCTGGATAACGAAAAGCAGACCGCGTTCGCCAACGGCCAGAGCGGCTGGACCGGCGTTCACGAGTGGGAAAAGGAAATGGCCAAGTCGGACGCCAAGTTCGGCCCGATCTTCGCCAAATTCGCTTCCATGCCGATCGAAGAAGTCGCCAAGGACCCGCAAGCCCTGAAGATGGGTGGCCGTTTGTTCGCCTCCAACTGCTCGGTTTGCCACGGCTCCGACGCCAAAGGCGCTTATGGCTTCCCGAACCTGACCGACGCCGACTGGCGCTGGGGTGGCGAAGCAGAAACCATCAAGGCCACCATCATGGGCGGCCGCCACGCGGTCATGCCGGCGTGGGCTGAAGTGATCGGCGAGCAAGGTGTTGCGGACGTTGCTGCGTTCGTCCTGACCAGCCTCGATGGCCGCAAGCTGCCGGAAGGCACCAAGGCTGACCCGGCTGCCGGGCAGAAACTGTTCGCCGCCAACTGCGTGGCGTGCCACGGTCCGGCCGGTAAAGGGACGCCAGCGATGGGCGCACCTGACCTGACCCACCCGGGCGCGTTCATCTACGGTTCGAGCTTCGCTCAACTGCAGCAGACCATCCGTTACGGCCGTCAGGGCCAGATGCCTGCGCAAGAACAGCTGCAAGGCAACGACAAGGTTCACCTGCTGGCCGCTTACGTCTACAGCTTGTCTCACGGTGAGAAAGCTCCGGCGGCGGATGCCCAGTAAGGCAAACGCTTGATGCAAAAAAAACGGCCCCGCCAGTGATCTGGCGGGGCCTTTTTTATGGGCTATTGGCCAGAATTCATGACACCGGCACTGTCGCTATCAGCTCACGTTTTTGCCACTGGTTGTTATCGACCGCATAGACGTGCAGGTTTTTGCGATCCTCGGAAAAACTGGCGATCAGATAGGTCTGCTGGGATGCACTGCCGCTGATGAAACCGGGCACACCGTTCGTGTACCAGATGGTGCCGCCATGCCCATGAAGATGACCGGCGAATATTGCAGTCACTTCATACTTTTCGATCATATCCCTGAACCGTTTTTCCTGACTCCAGTCACCCATAAAATCATTGGGTTTATGCATGTTCAGTAGAATGATTTTCCCCTGCGCGCGTGCCTGCTGAAGGTCACGTTCAAGCCAATCGAGTGCCGGGGTAATTTCAAAAACCGTCGGACTGAAAAAAGTCCCCGAAGAAAAGGTCACCGAGTAAGTTGGCTCGTTATGTAACTGCACCAAGTGCACATCGCCATAATCCCTGGAGTACGCGAGACTTCCGTAATAAGTGGTGCTCGGCCATGAAGCCCGCGCTGCCAGATCCATACTGCCGACTTTTCCCCAATAGCGCTCCTTCAGATTTTCAATGCTTCCAGCGGCGCAACTATTCAGAAAACAATCATCCACGTTATTTTGATAGTCATGATTACCCAACCCGTAGTCATAATCCCCTTGAAGTTTCGCATCCAGCGTCTGCTGGACATAGGAACGCTCATCCGCATGACCGAAGGCAGTCATATCGCCATTGATCATCACGGGAACCGCCGCGCTCCCACCCTGTTGCCGCCTGAAGTCGGCAATACTGTCGTACTGCGTTTCGATCAGCCAACGGGAGCGCTCCCGCTTCTGCGAATCGGACTCCGGCAACCGGGCGTCAGTGTTATCGGTCCAGGGAAACTGCGGGTCCGAAGCGAACACGATATGCCGTGGCGTTTGCGCCGACGACACAACAGGAACTACCCACACACCTACCAGCAACACCAACAACGGCCATCCTTTGCTTAATTCCATCTTGTCCTTTTCCCTAATATTTAATAGTGAGCGCACTCACACAAAATCCATTTAAAACACATCTGCGAAGAGCAAACTACAACAACACTCACCAGAACAACAATAAACAACATATATATAATTGTGAACACCAACTATAAAACCAACTCGACCAACTTACCCACATACTCCGCCAAACTTTCAATGCAATCGCCACTTCAATAAAAACTGATATCTATCAATATCTACGCATTACCAGCCACATTGAGAACAAAGTGAGTGACCTCGGCACTGGCAGCCAACCTTCGTCACTGAAACGACGAACGGTACGACCTTCTCCATGGATTCAGGTTGCCGAAGCAGAGGATCAAGTAGTAACGTTTCTACATTACCGCTTTCAGGAGGCCAACCATGATGGCCATCACCACTATCTCGAGCCGCGAATTCAATCAGGACACAAGTAGTGCCAAAAAAGCCACGCGCCAGGGACCGGTTATCATCACCGACCGTGGCAAGCCGGCCCATGTACTGCTAAGCATTGAGGACTACCAAAATCTCACCGGCAGCAACGCCAGCATTGTCGATCTATTGGTGATGCCGGAAGCGGCAGACATCGAGTTCGAAACCGAGCGCGCCGTGATCATTCATCGACCCGTGGACCTGTCCTGATGTTTCTGCTCGACACCAATGTAATTTCTGAATTGCGCAAACCCCGGGCGGATGCAAACGTCGTCGCCTGGGCCAAAAGCGTCATCGCCCCACGAATGTTTATTTCGGCCATTACCCTAAAGGAGCTGGAGACCGGGGTTCTGCGAATGGAGCGTCGTGACCCCGCGCAGGGGAAGGTATTGCGTACCTGGCTTAAGCGACATGTCATGCCAGCCTTTGATGCCAGAATCTTGCCCGTCGACGCCGCCGTGGCCCTACGCTGTGCCGGCTTGCATGTTCCAGACAGCACTAACGAAAGCGACGCGCTGATTGCAGCGACTGCCCTGGTGCATGGTCTGACGGTGGTCACTCGCAATATCGGCGACTTTCAATCCAGCGGCGTTGCACTGATCAATCCATGGGCCGATTGAACGTCGGCACCCGCAAAACCGTCCATAATTTCACCAGTCAATTGATTCAAGTCATTACACCGTCAGTTGGTTTCCACCAACGTGACCAAAGGTCGCACCCTTGATCTAGAGCTACAGGCGTATCATTGCGCCACTGCAACACCCCTTTTTGACCGCGGTCGGCATGTACTGACCGAGGCATTTTTCCACTGCCGTGGGATGCAACTGATGAGCAACCAGATTCCGGTACACGACGTTACCCCGCCTGCCAAGAACGCGAACAACAGCGTCGACCTCTACGCCTCTCGAGAAAAGATCTACACCCGCGCCTTCACCGGCCTGTTCCGTAACCTGCGGATGATGGGCGGCGCGTTTTTGTTTCTGTTGTATTTCGGCACGGTCTGGCTGAACTGGGCCGGCCATCAAGCCGTCTGGTGGAACCTGCCGGAGCGTAAGTTCTTTATTTTTGGCGCAACGTTCTGGCCGCAGGATTTCATCCTGCTCTCGGGAATTCTGATTGTCAGCGCGTTCGGCCTGTTCTTCATTACCGTGTACGCCGGTCGTGTCTGGTGCGGTTATACCTGCCCGCAGAGCGTCTGGACGTGGATTTTCATGTGGTGCGAGAAGGTCACCGAAGGCGATCGCAATCAGCGCATCAAGCTCGACAAGGCGCCGATGAGCGCCAACAAGTTCCTGCGTAAATTCAGCAAGCACTCGATGTGGCTGCTGATCGGCTTCGCAACCGGCATGACCTTCGTCGGTTACTTCTCGCCGATCCGCGAACTGACCATCGAATTCTTCACTGGCGAAGCGGATGGCTGGTCGTATTTCTGGGTCGGGTTCTTCACCCTCGCCACTTACGGCAACGCCGGCTGGTTGCGCGAGCAGGTGTGCATTTACATGTGTCCGTATGCACGCTTCCAGAGCGTGATGTTCGACAAGGACACGCTGATCGTTTCCTACGATCCACGTCGCGGTGAAAGCCGCGGCCCGCGCAAGAAAGGCATCGACTACAAGGCTCAGGGCCTGGGCGATTGCATCGACTGCACCATGTGCGTCCAGGTCTGCCCGACCGGCATCGACATCCGCGACGGCCTGCAAATCGAATGCATCGGTTGCGCTGCGTGCATCGATGCCTGCGACAGCATCATGGACAAGATGGATTACCCGCGCGGCCTGATCAGCTACACCACCGAGCACAACCTGTCCGGGCAAAAAACCCATAAACTGCGCCCACGCCTGATCGGCTACGCCGCTGTATTGCTGGCGATGATGGCGTTGCTGGCGACCGCGTTCTTCATGCGTTCGCTGGTCGGTTTCGACGTCAGTAAAGACCGCGTGCTGTACCGCGAGAACGCCGAAGGCCGGATTGAAAACGTCTACAGCCTGAAGATCATGAACAAGGATCAGCGCGACCACACCTACGTGCTGGAAGCCGCCGGCCTGCCGGATCTCAAGCTGCAAGGCAAACGCGAGATCAAGGTCGCCGCCGGCGAAATTTTCAGCCAGCCGGTGGAACTGTCCATCGCGCCGGAAAAACTGCCATCGAGCACCAACGAGGTGAAATTCATCCTCAAGGATGCCGATGACGAGAGCATCCACGTTGAAGCCAAGAGCCGGTTCATCGGCCCACAAATTCGTTAAGAGAAGTGATCATGCCCGCAGCAAACGCCGCAAGTCCCTGGTACAAGCATCTTTGGCCGTGGATCATCATTGCCATCCTCGCCTGTTCGGTGACTTTGACCTTGTCCATGGTGACCATCGCGGTGAACAACCCGGACAACCTGGTCAACGACAACTACTACGAGGCCGGCAAAGGCATCAACCGCTCCCTCGACCGTGAACTGCTGGCGCAAACCCTGCTCCTGCGCGCCAGTGTGCACCTGGATGACGTGACCGGCGAAGTCGACCTGCGCCTGAGCGGCAACAGCCAACCGAAAACCCTCGAACTGAACCTGATCTCGCCGACCCAGCCGGAGAAGGATCGCAAGATCACCCTCGCCCAAAGCGAAACCGAACAGGGCCGCTACATCGGCCAGTTGAGCGACAAGGTTGAAGGTCGTCGTTTTGTCGAACTGCTGGGTACTCAGGACGACCACATCTGGCGTATGTTCGAAGAAGAGCTGGTCAGCCATGACAAGGATCTGCTGCTGGGTGACGAACCGCTGCAGGGCGCCGAAGACCTGAAAAAGTAAAGTCGCGCTTCGCGCATCGCCGGCAAGCCGGCTCCTACAGGATCGTGCGAACCCCTGTAGGAGCTGGCTTGCCAGCGATGAGGCCCTTCCAGACGACATAGATCCAACATCATGACCACCCCAACCCCCTGCTACCACTGCGCCCTGCCCGTCCCGGCCGGCAGCCGCTTCACCGCGGCCGTCCTCGGTGAAACCCGCGAGTTCTGCTGCCCGGGTTGTCAGGCGGTGGCCGAAGCGATTGTCGCCGGTGGGCTGGAAAGCTATTACCAGCACCGCAGCGAAGCCTCGGCCAACCCCGAAGCGTTGCCGGTGCAGTTAGTGGATGAACTGGCGCTGTACGATCGCGCCGACGTGCAAAAACCCTTCGTGCGCCACGATGGCGAACTCGCCGAGACCACGCTGCTGATGGAAGGCATCAGTTGCGCGGCCTGTGGCTGGCTGATCGAAAAACACCTGCGCGGTTTGCCGGCGGTGGCCGAAGCGCGCCTCAACCTGTCCAACCATCGCCTGCAAGTACGCTGGGCCGATGCGCAATTGCCGCTGAGCCAGGTGCTCAGCGAGTTACGCCACATCGGTTACGCCGCCCATCCCTATCAAGCCGACCGCGCCAGCGAACAACTGGCCAGCGAAAACCGCCTGGCCCTGCGCCAACTCGGGGTTGCCGGGCTGCTGTGGTTCCAGGCGATGATGGCGACCATGGCCACCTGGCCGGAATTCAATATCGACCTCAGCCCCGAGCTGCACACCATCCTGCGCTGGGTCGCGCTGTTCCTCACCACGCCGATCGTGTTCTACAGCTGTGCGCCGTTCTTCAAAGGGGCGATGCGCGATTTGCGTACCCGCCACCTGACCATGGACGTTTCGGTGTCGCTGGCGATTGGCAGTGCCTACATCGCCGGGATCTGGACTTCGATCACCGGGGTCGGCGAATTGTATTTCGATGCCGTCGGCATGTTTGCGCTGTTCCTGCTGGCCGGGCGTTATCTGGAGCGTCGCGCCCGCGAACGCACCGCCGCCGCCACCGCACAGCTGGTCAATCTGCTGCCCGCCTCGTGTTTGCGCTTGAGCGCCGACGGCCAGAGCGAGCGGATCCTGCTCAGCGAACTGCGCGTCGGCGATCAGGTTCTGGTGCATCCCGGTGCGATCCTGCCGGCCGACGGCAAGATCCTCGACGGCCAGTCGAGCATCGACGAATCCCTGCTGACTGGCGAATACCTGCCACAGCCGCGCACGCTTGGTGACGCCGTCACCGCCGGCACCCTGAACGTCGAAGGCGCGCTGACCGTGGAAGTCCTCGCCCTCGGCCAGGACACCCGGCTGTCTGCCATCGTCCGCCTGCTGGACCGCGCCCAGGCCGAGAAGCCACGACTGGCGGAGATCGCCGACCGCGCCGCGCAATGGTTCCTGCTGCTGACGCTGATCGCATCCGCTTGCATTGGTCTGCTGTGGTGGGAGCTGGACTCATCGCGCGCCTTCTGGATTGTCCTGGCGATGCTCGTCGCGACCTGCCCGTGCGCCTTGTCCCTCGCCACACCGACCGCCCTCACTGCCGCCACCGGTACGCTGCACAAGTTGGGTTTGTTGTTGACCCGCGGCCATGTGCTGGAAGGCCTGAACCAGATCGACACGGTTATTTTCGACAAGACCGGCACCCTCACTGAAGGACGCCTGGCGCTGCGCTCGATCCGCCCCCTCGGCGCGCTCGACAGCGATCAATGCCTGGGCCTCGCCGCCGCCCTCGAAAACCGTTCCGAACACCCGATCGCCCGTGCGTTTGGTCGCGCGCCACTGGCCGCCGAAGAAGTCCACAGCACGCCGGGGCTGGGCCTGGAAGGCGTGGTCGGTAAGCAACGCCTGCGCATCGGCCAACCGGGTTTTGTCTGCGAACTCAGTGGCGCTGCCATCCCGTTGATGCCGGGTGAAGCCGGCCAATGGCTGCTGCTCGGCGACAATGCCGGACCGCTGGCATGGTTCGTCCTCGACGACCGTTTGCGCAGCGATGCGCCCGCGTTACTGGAAGCCTGCCGAGCACGCGGCTGGCGCACATTGCTGCTGTCGGGTGACAGCTCGCCGATGGTCGCCAGCGTCGCCGCCGAGCTGGGCATCGACGAGGCCCGTGGCGGTTTGCGTCCGGACGACAAATTGCAGGTCCTGCAACAGTTGCACAAGGAAGGGCGCAAGGTGTTGATGCTCGGTGACGGCGTGAATGACGTGCCGGTGCTGGCCGCCGCCGACATCAGCGTCGCCATGGGTTCGGCCACCGATCTGGCGAAAACCAGCGCCGACGCCGTGCTGCTGTCCAACCGCCTGGACGCGTTGGTGCGAGCCTTCAGCCTCGCTCGGCGCACCCGTCGGGTCATCATCGAGAACCTGTTGTGGGCCGGGCTGTACAATGGCCTCATGTTGCCGTTCGCCGCCCTCGGCTGGATCACGCCGGTGTGGGCGGCGGTCGGCATGTCCATCAGTTCGTTGACCGTGGTGCTGAACGCCCTGCGCCTGACTCGCCTGCCGAGCACGCCGGCCGCCAGCGCCACGCCAGAAACCCGCCCGCTGCCGGCCTGAGCCGCGCGGGCATGGAGCCTCACCATGCCAGCTCTCTACGTGATGATCCCGGCCGCACTGCTGATCGTCGCCATCGCGGTCTACATCTTCTTCTGGGCGGTCGACAGCGGTCAGTACGACGACCTCGACGGCCCGGCCCACAGCATCCTGTTCGACGACCAGGACCCGAACCACACCGCAGCGGTCGACGAGGCCAGCGGCCATCCGGCCAAACCGGACGACAAGGCGCCCCCGCATGTTTGAGCTGGCGCCCCTGCTGGTGTCGGCGGTCATTCTGGGCCTGCTCGGCGGCGGGCATTGCCTGGGCATGTGCGGCGGCTTGATGGGCGCGTTGACCCTGGCGATTCCCAAGGAACAGCGCAGCCGCCGGTTTCGATTGCTGCTGGCCTACAACCTCGGGCGAATTCTCAGTTACGCAGCGGCCGGCTTGCTGATCGGCCTGGCGGGTTGGGCGGTGGCGAACAGTCCGGCGGCGATGTTCATGCGTATCCTCGCCGGATTGCTGCTGATCGCCATGGGGCTTTATCTCGCCGGCTGGTGGAGCGGCCTGACCCGCATCGAAAGCCTCGGTCGCGGTCTGTGGCGGCATATTCAGCCCGTCGCGAACAAGCTGTTGCCAGTGTCGAGCCTGCCGCGAGCCTTGTTGCTCGGCGCGCTCTGGGGCTGGCTGCCGTGCGGGCTGGTTTACAGCACGTTGCTGTGGTCGGCGAGCCAGGGCAATGCGCTGGACAGTGCATTGCTGATGCTCGCGTTCGGGCTGGGCACCTGGCCGGTGTTGCTTGCCACGGGGCTGGCGGCCGAGCGGGTCACGGCGCTGTTGCGCAAACGGTACGTACGGATGACGGGCGGCTTGCTGGTGATGCTGTTTGGCATCTGGACCTTGCCGGGGCCGCATCAGCATTGGCTTATGGGGCATTGATCGGCGGCGCGGCCTTCGCGGGCAAGTCGAATCGTCGCACCGCTCGCTCCTACAGGGGAATGTAATTCAACGTAGGAGCGAGGCTTGCCCGCGAAGAGGCCCGCACCGAAAACACAAATCCTGACCGTTGATGCAAATCAAGATGCCCCAACGCCGCACCCCATAGACTTGCCGACACTGCCAGCCTATCCGGGGGAATGCCCGCATGATGCTCGACGCCATTCGTTGGGATACCGATCTGATCCGCCGTTATGACCTGGCGGGACCGCGTTACACCTCCTACCCGACCGCCGTGCAGTTCGATGGTCATGTCGGCACCTTCGACCTGTTCCATGCGCTGCGCGAAAGCCGCAAGGCCCTGCGTCCTTTGTCGCTGTATGTGCACGTGCCGTTCTGCGCGAACATTTGCTACTACTGCGCCTGCAACAAAGTCATCACCAAGGATCGCGGCCGCGCCCTGCCCTACTTGCAGCGCCTGGAGCAGGAAATCCAGCTGATCGCCTGCCATCTCGACCCGGCGCAGAAGGTCGAGCAATTGCATTTCGGTGGCGGCACACCGACCTTTCTCAGCCATGACGAACTGCGTCAGCTGATGGCCCAGTTGCGTAAAAGCTTCAATTTGCTGGAGGACGATTCCGGCGACTACGGCATCGAGATCGACCCTCGCGAAGCCGATTGGTCGACCATGGGCCTGCTGCGCGAGCTGGGTTTCAACCGGGTCAGCATCGGCCTGCAAGACCTCGACCCGGCCGTGCAACGCGCGGTGAATCGCCTGCAAAGCCTGGAAGAAACCCGGGCGGTGATCGACGCCGCACGGACGCTGCAATTTCGCTCGATCAACATTGACCTGATCTACGGTTTGCCCAGGCAGACGCCGGAGAACTTCGCCCGCACGGTCGACGAAGTGATCAACCTGCAACCGGACCGCCTGTCGGTGTTCAACTACGCGCACTTGCCGGAACGCTTCATGCCGCAACGGCGAATCAACAGCGACGAATTGCCGACACCGGCACAGAAGCTGGAAATGCTCCAGCGCACCATCGAACAACTGACCGCCGCCGGCTACCGTTACATCGGCATGGATCACTTCGCCCTGCCCGACGATGAGCTGGCAATTGCTCAGGAAGAATCAACCCTGCAACGCAACTTCCAGGGCTACACCACTCACGGCCATTGCGACCTGATCGGCCTCGGCGTCTCGGCCATCAGCCAGATTGGCGACTTGTACTGCCAGAACAGCAGCGACCTGAATCAGTACCAGAACGCCTTGGCCTCAGCACAACTGGCCACCAATCGCGGCCTGCTGTGCAATGCCGATGACCGCCTGCGGCGAGCGGTGATTCAACAATTGATTTGCAGTTTCAACCTGGAGTTCGCTGATATCGAGAAGGCTTTCAACATCGATTTTCGCGGTTACTTCGGCGAATTGTGGCCGCAACTGCAACGCATGGCCGAAGACGGACTGATCGAACTGAACAATGAACGGATCACCGTGCTGCCGGCCGGACGGTTGCTGGTGCGTTCGGTGTGCATGGTGTTCGACGCGTACCTGGAGCAACAGAATCGCCAGCGGTTTTCGCGGGTCATCTAACGTTCCAACAGCAGGGAAGTCGTCTTCAGCACTTGCTCAGGGGTCAGGCTCGCCTGCGAGATGGCTTTGGACAGCACCATATTGGCCGTGATCAGCCCGCCATTGAGGGTGGTGATGGTCGCTTGCAGCGCGCCGAGCTTGGCCCTGCGTTCTTCAGCTGAAAGTCGCTTGTCTGCCATTACCGCTTGCATGCTCGCGACTTTCTCGGCGATCTGCTTCTGTATTCGGCGAATCATTTTCAGGATCTGTTGAATGTTTTCCGGCAACCCGCTTTCTTCAATGTCCTTGTTGTCATCGTGGGAACTGGCAGCCTTGGTCAAACCGGCACCAGACAACGAGACTTTGATGCCTTCAGCCACGGGCGAAGTGGCCGGGCCAATGGCGATTGCCGAGTCTTCGCCGGCCAGGCCGTTTGCGGGCTCATGCAGTGTTTGCACACCACTGTTGCCGGGGTTGAGCACGCCGATGGTGGCCATGAAACGAGTACCTGCGCATAGGTTGATGCCAGTTTATCGGCCACCGACAGCGGCGCTTTACCATGGCGTGACAAATCGGCACAGCGCTGGCCTGAACGTCTTCCGGTGAGGTACCCTTACGTCTTATGTGTGCTTTCCCACAAGGATTTAAGAAATGTCCGAGCCAGTAAAACTGCGCGCTCATAACCAGGCCCATTGCAAGGACTGCAGCCTGGCTCCCCTCTGCTTGCCACTTTCTCTGAATCTGGAAGACATGGATGCGCTGGACGAAATCGTTAAACGTGGCCGCCCACTGAAAAAGGGCGAGTTCCTGTTCCGTCAGGGCGACGTTTTCGACTCCGTTTATGCAGTACGTTCTGGCGCCCTGAAAACCTTCAGTCTCAGCGATGGCGGTGAAGAACAACTCACCGGTTTCCATCTGCCGAGCGAGCTGGTTGGCCTGTCGGGCATGGACACCGAAAAGCATCCGGTCTCGGCGCAGGCGCTGGAAACCACCTCGGTCTGCGAAATTCCGTTCGAACGCCTCGACGAACTGGCGCTGCAACTGCCACAACTGCGCCGTCAGTTGATGCGCGTGATGAGCCGTGAAATCCGCGACGACCAACAGATGATGTTGCTGCTGTCGAAAAAAACCGCCGACGAGCGCATAGCCACCTTCCTGGTCAACCTGTCGGCGCGCTTCCGCGCTCGCGGCTTCTCGGCCAATCAGTTTCGCCTGAGCATGTCGCGCAATGAAATCGGCAACTACCTGGGCCTGGCGGTGGAAACCGTGTCGCGGGTGTTCACGCGCTTCCAGCAGAACGAGCTGATCGCCGCCGAAGGCAAGGAAATCCACATCCTCGACCCGATCCAGCTCTGCGCCCTCGCCGGCGGTTCGATCGAAGGCTGATTACGACCACGGCGGCTGAGCGAAACGGTTCAGCCGCCGTTATACTGCGACGTTTGCAGCCTGCCAGGACACCTAGACAATGGTCTTCGACTCCTTCGACATCAAATCCCTGATCCGCCCGGTGATCGACTTCCCGAAACCGGGCGTCATTTTTCGCGACATCACCCCGCTGTTCCAGTCGCCTACCGCCCTGCGCCTGGTGATGGACAGCTTTGCCCACCGTTACGTCGAGGCCGATTTCACCCACATCGGTGCCATGGATGCCCGTGGTTTCCTGATCGGTTCGGTGTTGGCCTATCAGTTGAACAAGCCGCTGGTGCTGTTCCGCAAGCAAGGCAAACTGCCGGCGGATGTGCTGGCCGAAGGTTATGCGACCGAGTACGGCGAAGCCTTCCTCGAAGTCCACGCCGACAGCTTGTGTGAAGGCGACTCGGTGGTGATGTTCGATGATTTGATCGCCACCGGCGGCACGCTGATTGCGGCGGCGAACCTGATTCGACGCATGGGCGCGCGGGTGCATGAAGCGGCGGCGATTATTGATCTGCCGGAGCTGGGTGGGTCGCAACGCCTGGAAGACATGGGGATTCCGACGTTTTGCCTGACGCAGTTTGCCCTGAGCGATAAATAAGCGGCGTCTACAAAGGCCTCTTCGCGGGCAAGCCTCGCTCCTACAAGGGAACGCATAATCCTGTAGGAGCGAGGCTTGCCCGCGAAGGCGTCAGCCGCAACACCGCAGGATTCAAAGCCCCATCTGCTTACTGATGATCTCGTTCATCACTTCCCGTGTCCCGCCACCAATCGACAAGATGCGATTGTCCCGGTACAGCCGCTCCACCAGGCTTTCACGCATATAACCCAAGCCCCCCAGAATCTGCACCGCATCCGTGGTAATCCGATCCGCCGTGTCCGTCGCGAAATTCTTCGCCATGGAAATCTCCTTGATCACACTCTGCCCCGCCGCCATTTTCGCCGCCTGGCGGTAAGTGAACTCCCGTGACACTTCCAGCGCCGTGGCCATTTCGGCGAGGCGATGTTTGAGCACCTGAAACTTGCCGATGGGCTTGCCGAACGCTTCGCGCTGACGGGCCCATTTCAGGCTTTCCTCCAGCGCCAGTTGCGCGGTCATGTTGGCCATCAGTGCCAGCGCCAGGCGTTCGCTCTGGAAGTTGCCCATGATGCAAGCGAAGCCCATGTTCTCCGCGCCGATCAGATGGCCTACAGGTACTCGGCAATCATCGAAGAACAATTCAGCGGTGTCCGACGCCCACCAGCCCATTTTCTTCAACTGACGGCCTACGGTGAACCCTGGCGTGCCCTTCTCGATCAGCAGCAGGCTGATGCCACCGAAACCGGGCGCACCGGTGCGCACCGCAACGGTGTAGTAATCCGCACGCACGCCACTGGTGATAAAGGTTTTGCTGCCGCTGACCCGGTAGACGTCGCCGTCACGCACGGCGCGGGTTTGCAGGCTGGCCACGTCAGAGCCACCGCTGGGCTCGGTGACCGCCAGGGCACTGATCTTCTCGCCAGCCAGCACGGCCGGCACGATGCGATCGCGAACGTCCGGCCTGGCCCATTTGAGAATGGGCGGCAGACCGATGTCCAGCGAACCCAACCCGGCGACCAGACCGCCAGAGCCGCAGCGCATCAACTCTTCGCTGGCGGCGATCTTGGCGAACAGATCACCTTCATGGCTGCCGCCCAGGGTTTCGGGGTAACCGATGCCCAGGATCCCCGCTGCACCGGCCTTGAGGTAGAGTTCGCGGGGAAAGCTTTCGGCTTCTTCCCACTGGTCGATGTCCGGAAGAATCTCGCGCTCGACGAAACGTCTGACGCTGTCGCGGACCAATTGGTGGCTGGGGTCGAAGTATTCCTGGAAGGCAGGCATCGGCGAACTCCATGGAAGGGTTCAGCGACGTTAACCGAGCGCTTGCTTGGTTTTCAACAGGATTGTGTGAATCAGATGGACCGAGGAGCTCCCTTCGCGGGCAAGCCTCGCTCCTACAGGGAAATGTGATCCCCTGTAGGAGCGAGGCTTGCCCGCGAAGGCATCAGCCCAAACACCGAAAATTACAAAGCAATCGGCTTACGCCCCGCAAACGAATGCGCCAACGTCCCGCCATCCACCAGTTCCAGCTCGCCACCCAACGGCACGCCGTGGGCAATGCGCGAGGCGATCAGGCCTTTGTTGCTGAGCAACTGGGCGATGTAGTGCGCCGTGGCTTCACCCTCGACCGTCGGGTTGGTCGCAAGAATGACTTCGGTAAAAGTGCCTGCCTCCTCGATCCGCGCCAGCAATTGCGGAATCCCGATGGCTTCCGGCCCCAGCCCGTCGAGCGGCGACAGGTGGCCCTTGAGCACGAAGTATCGACCGCGGAAACCGGTCTGCTCCACCGCGTAGACGTCCATCGGCCCTTCCACCACGCACAGCAAGGTGTCGTCGCGGCGGTTATCGGCGCATTGCGGGCACAGGTCGTCTTCGGTCAGCGTGCGGCACAACCGGCAATGCCCCACCCCTTCCATCGCCTGGCTGAGTGCCAGGGCCAGTCGCGAGCCACCGCTGCGATCACGCTCGAGCAGCTGCAACGCCATGCGTTGGGCAGTTTTCTGACCCACACCTGGCAAAATTCGCAGGGCATCGATCAGTTGGCGAATCAAAGGGCTGAAGCTCATGGGGAAACGTCCGACAAAACAACGAGACGCGGTTTATACCCGCGCCTCTCTTTAGCGTCAAATACTCAGTCCTGCGCGACGCGCACCACCAGCTTGCCGAAGTTGCGTCCCTCCAGCAGGCCGATGAACGCCTCGGGTGCATTCTCAAGACCCTCGACCACATCTTCGCGGAATTTCACCTTGCCGTCGCGCACCCACGGCGCCATGGCGCTGACGAATTCCGGCTGACGATCACCGTAGTCGTCGAACACGATGAAGCCCTGAATCCGCACACGCTTGGTCAGCAAGGTGCGCTGCAATTGCGGCAGGCGATCCGGACCGGTCGGCGCCTCGCTGGCGTTGTAGGAAGCGATCAGGCCGCACAGCGGAATCCGCGCCTTGGGGTTGAGCAACGGCACCACCGCGTCGAATACCTTGCCACCGACGTTCTCGTAATAAATGTCGATGCCCTGGGGACACGCCTGAGCCAGCTTAGCGGTGAAGTCGGGACTCTTGTGGTCGATGCAGGCATCGAAACCCAACTCGTCCACCACATAGCGGCACTTGTCCGCGCCACCGGCCACACCGACCACACGCAGGCCTTTGATCTTCGCCACTTGCCCGACCACTGAGCCCACCGCGCCGGACGCCGCCGCGACCACAAGGGTTTCTCCAGAGGCTGGCTGGCCGATGTCCATCAAGCCCATGTAGGCGGTCATGCCCGGCATGCCGAGCACACCCAGCGCCATCGACGGGCTCGGCAGCCCGGACGGCACCGGAATGATATTGCGACCGTCGCTGATGCTGTGGCTCTGCCAGCCGGTAGCGCCGACGACCAGGTCACCTTGCTGAAACTTCGGATTCAGCGAGCGCTCGACACGGCTGACGGCGCCACCGGTCATCACTTCGTCGATTGCCACCGGCACCGCGTAGGACGGTGCGTCACTCATGCGGCCGCGCATGTAGGGATCCAGCGACAGGTACAGGGTTTTGAGCAATATCTGGCCATCCGCCAGGTCCGGCAGTGCTTCCCGCTCCAGGCGAAAATTCTCCGGCGTCGGTGCGCCCACCGGGCGGGACGCCAGGACGATACGTTGGTTGAGGGTCAATGCTTGTGGCATGTGAGCGTCTCCTTTGATCGATGAATTTGGCGGTATAGGGAAGCAGACCTTTGTGGCGGTCGGGTGTTCGATGTTTCTGTTCGGGACCGAGTCGACTTCTTCGCGGGCAAGCCTCGCTCCTACAAGTGCTATGCAATACCTGTAGGAGCAAGGCTTGCCCGCGAAGGCGTCACCACAGACACTACATCTCCAACAGACAGAAACAAAAATGCCAGGCGCAATGCCTGGCATTTTTTTGTAGCTCATCCGACGCGCTTTGGCGAATCAGAACGGCAGCTTCATCCCCGGTGGCAGTTGCATGCCAGCGGTCATGCCGGACATTTTGTCCTGGCTGTTGGCTTCGATCTTGCGCACGGCGTCGTTGACGGCGGCGGCGAATACGGCCTCCAGCATCTCTTTGTCGTCTTCACTCAGGCCTTCGACCAGGCTCGGATCGATGGTCACGCGCTTGACGTCGTGACGACCGGTCATCACCACGGTGACCATATCGCCACCCGCCTTGCCGGTGACTTCGGCGTTGGCCAGCTCTTCCTGCATCTTGGCCATTTTTTCCTGCATCTGCTGCGCCTGCTTCATCAGGCCGGCCATGCCACCTTTCATCATGGGAATCACCTCAAAGTACTTGGATAAAAACAGCGCCCGGCCCTTTCGGCCAAACGCCTTCAGTTATTAGCCCTGACTGACCAGGGCTTCGACAGGTTCAATAGTATCGTTACGGACCACCGCACCGAACTGCTGCATCATTTGCTGGATGAACGGATCACCGTGGATCGACTCTTCCGCCTCGCGCTGACGGTTGGCACGGCGCCGGGATGCAGCCTGGGCCGGGGTCTCCTGCTCGGGCTTGATCAGCTCCATGCTCAGGGTCAGCGTGCGCCCGTGAAACTGGTTCAGCGCATCGTTGAGACGACGTTGCTGGGTCGCGTTGAACAAGGCGCTATGGGCCGGGTCCAGGTGCATCAGCCAGTGGTCACCTTCCACGGAGATCAGCGTGCAGTTGGCGGCGATGCTCCCGGTCATGCCGGAAATCGGCAGTTTCGGGAACAGTTCCAGCCATTGCAGGGCCAGACCGGTGGCAGGCATCGCGGCCGGCTCAGGTTCAGGTTCCGGCGCGGGCTCGGCGGCATGTTCACTCGCCAGTTCGTCGAGGTAGCTGTACGCCGAATCCATGTCCGGTTCGATGTAGTCCTCGTCCAGCGGCGGCTCGTCGTCGGGGTCGATGCCCCGTGTCCCGGCGTCGACGTCGGCCACGGAAGGTTCCGGGATCGGCGCAGCGGCCCATTCCGGCGCGTCCGGCACAACGCTGTCAGGCGTCGGCAACGGCATCGGGGGTAATTCGGGTTGTTCAGCGGCGGTTTCCAGCACCGGCTCGACGGCTGGCTGCTGGACGACTTCGGGTTCGACCGGATCATTCCACGGCAGGTCGACGACGGCTTCGACCGCTACCGGCGCAACAACGGGCTCCGGCACGATGATCGGTTCCGGCACGACAACGGCCGCAACCGGCTCAGGCTCGGGAGCAACCACCGGAGCGACCGGCGCGGCAACAACCGGTGCAACTGCCGCAGCGACTACCGGCGCAACAACCGGCGCGGCAGCCACTGAGTTTGCGGAATCAACTGTGGCCTGGCTGATCCCCACTGGCTTTAGCGGTTGCCTCGGCGCATCCGCGGTGTCCGCCGGGCGGAACGCGAGCATCCGCAGCAAGACCATTTCGAAGCCGCCGCGCGGGTCCGGCGCCAGCGGTAAATCGCGGCGGCCGATCAGGCCCATCTGGTAATAAAACTGCACGTCTTCGGCCGGCAAGGCCTGGGCCAGCGCCAGCACCCGATCACGGTCGCCGTGACCGTTGTCGACGCCTTCAGGCAAGGCCTGGGCGATGGCGACACGGTGCAGTACGTTGAGAATTTCCGAGAGCACGCCGTTCCAGTCCGGACCTTGCTCCGCCAGATGGCGGACAGCCTCGAGCAACGCCTTGGCGTCGCCTTCGATCAGCGAGTGCAGAACGTCATAGACCTGACCGTGATCGAGCGTGCCGAGCATCGCCCGCACATCGGCGGCCATGACCCGACCTTCACCGAAGGCAATCGCCTGATCGGTCAGGCTCATGGCATCGCGCATCGAACCGTCGGCGGCACGGCCCAGCAGCCACAGCGCGTCGTCTTCGAACGGTACGTTTTCGACGCCCAGCACGTGGGTCAAATGCTCGACCACCCGTTCAGGGGTCATGTTCTTCAGCGAGAACTGCAGGCACCGCGACAGAATCGTTGCAGGAAGTTTCTGCGGGTCGGTGGTCGCCAGGATGAACTTGACGTAGGGCGGCGGCTCTTCGAGGGTTTTCAACAGCGCATTAAAGGAATGGCTGGAGAGCATGTGCACTTCGTCGATCAGGTAGACCTTGAAGCGCCCGCGGCTAGGGGCGTACTGCACGTTGTCGAGCAGCTCGCGGGTGTCCTCGACCTTGGTCCGGCTCGCGGCGTCGATCTCGATCAGGTCGACGAAACGGCCTTCATCGATCTCGCGGCACACCGAACACTCGCCGCACGGCGTCGAAGTGATACCCGTTTCACAGTTCAGGCATTTGGCGATGATCCGCGCGATGGTGGTCTTGCCGACCCCGCGCGTGCCCGTAAAGAGGTAAGCGTGGTGCAGCCGCTGGCTGTCCAAGGCATTGATCAGAGCCTTGAGCACATGGGTCTGGCCGACCATTTCGCGGAACGAGCGCGGACGCCATTTACGTGCAAGAACCTGATAACTCATCGAAAACCATCGCCACTGGGAAGCAGAAGCGGCTAATGCTAGCGGAGCAAGGCCAAAATTGCATCCGGCGCGCTCGTCTAATCTGGCTAAGCTGCACTTGCGGTGATTTTTATCGGCTCGGTTTTCATCGATAGCGGAGCGTTTATGCGGCTGGCCTTGGGGGCACTGCTGTTGATGAGTCTGAACGTCATGGCTGCCAACGCGCCGCTGCGCTTCGTGGTGCCCGACAGTTGGGCGATGCCGATGGTGCAGCTTTATCAAGGCCAGCCGACCCAGGGCATCCTGCATGACGTGATGGTCAGCCTCGCGACCCAGGTTGGCGTTCCGGCGGAGTTTCACGTACTGCCGCGGGCCCGGGTGCAAAATGCCATGGAGCACGGCGAGATCGATGTCCGCTGCTACGCCGCGCAAACGTGGTCGCCAAACCAGTCCGGGGACTACATCTGGAGCATTCCGCTCTGGACCCAGCCGGACGTGCTGATCAGCCGGCACGAGTTGCAGGCCTCAATCGATCCGGCGAATTTGCCGCAACAATCCATCGGCACAGTGCTCGGCTACAGTTACCCCACCCTGCAACCCCTGTTCGACGCCGGGCGCCTGCTTCGCGAGGACGCGCGCAATCAGGAACAGGTCCTGGAAAAACTCATGGCCGGACGCTACCGCTATGCCGTGAGCAACCAATGGACGCTGGACTGGTTCAATCAGCGCCTGCTGCCTGAGCAGCAACTGCAAGGCGTTGCGGTGCTGCAAGTGCAGAGTGTCGGTTGTTACGTGCGCAACGACCCGAAAGTGCCCGTGCAACGCATCCTGCGCACGCTGCTGAGAATGAAAATGTCCGGGGAGATCGATGACATCATCCGCCTCTATGTCGGCAAACCCTGAACCTGTGGGAGTGAGCCTGCTCGCGATTGCGTACTTTCAGCCAGCACTTGCGTGATAGACACACCGTCATCGCGAGCAGGCTCGCTCCCACATTTGATCTTCATAGGTCTGACAGCCTCAGGCTGTTTGATCGAGCGCTCGCCATTGCGCCGGCGCGACAAAACCTTCGACCCAGCCCGGCACATCAACCGCCGGCATCGGCCGGGCAATGAAATAACCTTGGGCAACGTCGCACCCCAACTGCATCAACAGCTCGCCATGCTCGATACTTTCCAGCCCTTCGGCGATCACTTGTCGGCCAAACGCGCGGGCCAGGCCAATCACTGCGGTGGTGAGGGCCAAGTCGTCGCGGTCATGCAGAATGTCGCGGATAAACGACCTGTCGATCTTGATGGTCTGGGTGCGCAAGCGCTTGAGGTAGTTCAAGGACGAATAACCGGTGCCGAAGTCGCCCAGTGAAAACTGCACGCCGAGCGCCTGACAGGCCTGCAGGCAGGCGCTGACATGCTGGATGTTTTCTATCGCCACCGACTCGACGATTTCCAGATCAAGCATCTGCGGCGCGACCCGGGCATGCCGGGCGAGCACCTGCCTGAGCCGGTCGACGAAATCCGCTCGCTGGAAATGCCGGGCGGCGATGTTGACACTGATCGGCCAGCCCTGCCCCGCTTGCTGCCAACGGTCCAACTGCATCAACACCTGATCCATCACCCATTCACCGATATCGATGATCAGGTCCGTCTCCTCCACCATCGGCAAAAACTCTCGGGCCGGCACCATGCCATTTTGCGGATGCTCCCAGCGCAAGAGCGCCTCGAAGCCGACGACGACACCACGACGCATGTTCACTTTCGGCTGGAAATGCACACGCAGCTCGCCGGCGGCCAATGCCTGCCGAACCCGTTCGACGGTCTGGTGAGTGGCCTTGACCTCTCGATCCCGGAACACGTCGAATAAATGAAAGCGATTGCGTCCGCTCTGCTTGGCCACGTACATCGCCTGATCCGCGTGACGCAACAAGGTTTCGGCATCTTGATTGTCATCGGGGAACAGGGTGACGCCGATGCTGGCAAATACATTCAGGGTCTTGCCCCGCAACTGGTACGGCGCCGAAATCGCACCCAGCACACGGTTCAGCGCTGCACGCAACTCCGGCACATCACGCACATAACGCAACACCAGCACGAACTCGTCACCGGCCAGCCGCGCCACCACATCCTCGCCGCGAACAATGTCGCGCAAACGCTTGGCCACCTCCACCAGCAACAGATCGCCACTGGCATGCCCGTAGCCGTCGTTGACCGCCTTGAAGCCGTCGAGGTCGAGCATGCACACCGCCAGCGGGATGTTTTCCTCACGCGAGAACGCCAGCGCCTGATCCAGCAGGTCCGAGAGAAACGCGCGATTGGGCAGCCCGGTCAGCACGTCATGGCCGACCCGCCATTGCAGGGAATGCAGCAGTTGGCGCTTTTCGCTGATGTCGAAACGGATCGCCAGGTAACGGTGAATCCGCCCGGTGGTGTCATCCAGCAGCGGCACCAACGTACTTTCGACCCAATACAGGCTGCCATTCTTGGCGCGATTGCAGATCTCGCCCTTCCAGACATTGCCCAGCGCAATGGTGCGCCACATGCCGGCGAAGAAATCAGCGGAGTGCAGGCCGGAATTGAGCAGGCGATGGTTCTGCCCGAGCAGTTCGTCGCGACTGTAACCGGAGACGGCGCAGAACTGATCGTTGACGTAGGTAATCCGGCCGGTCAGATCGGTCTCGGAAAAGATCGCGGCGGCGTCCACGGCCCTGCGGTATTTCTCATCCATGAGTCAGGCTCACTGTCGCTAGCGGTGGTACCGCTCGACCAGCGCAAAATGCCCGGAAGAGATGTTTTGATTCGTACTGCGCAGAGCCACGTGATCACTCCAGGAACAGCGTTTGATGGCCCTTTGGCCGCCGAAGATCAACTAGGCTCAAAGACCCGGACAAAGGGCAGCAACAACGATTTCGATAACATTTTGCAAGGCTTCAGGGCGGCTTCAGCACCCCACATATTGTTCAAGGGAGCACCGTACTGGCTCTTTCGCATCAGCCAAACTTACGCAAACAGGTCACAAAATACCCTTTGGAGGAGGCAATTCTACGAAATGCATCACATTTTGCAAAGCAAGGTGATGGATCATGCAGTTGTCTAATGCAAAAATCTATCGTTAAGTTCTTGATTCTAAATGGGAATTGAGCGATGCAAATTTCAAGTTTGGGTTCAGCCATTCGGCGTTACCGCAAGGTCGCGGGGCTTACTCAGGCTGAACTCGGCGAAAAAACCGGTTTTGACCCGAAAACCATCAGCCGTTTTGAAACCGGCACCTACACCCCCAGCGTGGAAGCTCTGTTCCTGCTTGCCGGCGTGCTGGGGGTGAAACTGAAAGCCTTCTTCGCAGATTTGGGCGATGAGGATGAACAGCGGGCGTACCTGTTCGGAGTCATCCACAAAGCCACCCCGAAGGATCTGGGAAAGCTGATTGCAGCGGTTGACCAGGCCATGTCCAAGCCTTAGTGGCAGAAATGAAAAAAGGAGGCCGACTTGTCGTGATTCGACAGGTCGGCCTCCTTTTTTGCGCCTGTTTTCAAAACGGAAACGACGAAAAATCCGCCCTGGACGAAATCCATGGCAGAGCAACAAGACGGTATTTTTTGATGAAAAACGCGAGAGAAGGCTCGCGGTGCGTTATGGAGGCAACCCCACCAGCCACACCCCGGCACACAATGTTCCCGCTGTGGCTGCTTCCTTCCGGATCTGACCAGGTTCACGGGTAATCGTTGCGGGGGGACCGATGGGGTCACCATAACGACGCTCACCTGACGGCGAGCCGCGCCATTGTACCTATCTGAGGCGAAGTTACAACCGTTCGGGCGGATTAAAAAATATGAGCGGCTTCAAGGACATGCGCAGTCCTGAAAAGAGCGCAGGCGCCTACAGGTCCTGCACCACTTCATCCGCCCTGCCGCCCTCCTGCTGGATCACCAGATGAATGAAGTGCAACTTGGCAATCACCGCCGGCGGCAATACGAACGGGTAGAAATCCGGCTGGCCCATGCTGCGCGACAGTTCGTTGAGCATGCCGGCGAGTTCGATCCACGCATTGACGAATGACAGGAACGCCGCGCCGCCGGGATGCTGCGGATCATAGAGGGTGCTGGACGGGAATGGCTGGTAGTCGAAATCCATTTCCCGCGCACTCATGCCGAAGCCGAGGGCGGTGTCCACCGCGTCCATCATGTGCAGGTAATGCGCCCAGGTTTCGGCCCAGTCTTCCCAGGGATGCATCGTGGCGTAGGCGCTGACGAAATGTTGCTGCCAGTCGAGCGGCGCGCCTTGCTGGTAATGCCGGTCGAGCGCCTCGGCGTAACTCGCGCGCTCGTCGCCGAACACGTCGCGAAACGGTTCCAGCCACTGGCTGTTGGCGATCAGCCGGTCCCAATAATAATGCCCGACCTCATGACGGAAGTGGCCGAGCAACGTGCGATACGGTTCGTGCATCTGCACCCGCACCTGCTCGCGGTGCGCGTCGTCGGCTTCTTTGATATCGAGGGTGATCAGGCCGTTGGCATGGCCCGTGGTCGGTGGCTTGCCTTCGAGGTCGACGCCGATGAAATCGAAGGCCAGCCCGCTCTCTTCGTCCACGGTTTTGGGGATGACCTGCAAACCCAGGCTGACCAGTTGCGCAACCAACCGACGCTTGGCGATTTCGACCTTGCGCCAGCGTTCATGATTCTCGGGAAGCGATAAATCAGGAATGGTGTGATTCAGGCTACAGGCGATGCACAAGGTTTCGTGATCATTGGCCGGCAATAGCCAGTTGCACGCGGCCGGGGTGTCGAGATTGGCGCAGCGCCGGAAGATACCCGCGCCGGGGTCGGCATCGAGAATCCAGGTGTCGACCTGCGAAGCGGGCTGTAACGACGATAAGCGACTCTGCTCAGGCTGATAGCCCAAGGCCGCTGAACAGGCCAGGCACTGGCTGTTGCGAAAGAACAGCGACTGCCCGCAGCGACAATGCCAGACTTTGCTGTTGCGCGAGCTTTCGCCAATGAAAGGCGCGGCGATGCGTGAACTGAGCTGTTCGAAGAAGCGGTGCATGGCGATCTCTCCCTGGGCTTGCCAAGACTAGATCATGATTGGTTACCGATCGTTCCGGTTTTATGCGGTGTGACTGATATCGCTATCGCCGGCAAGCCGGCTCCTACAGGATTGTGTAGGAGCCGGCTTGCCGGCGATTGGCATCACACAGAAATACCGTGCTTGCTCAGAAACGCGACAAACGCCTCTTCATCCAGCACCTTCAACCCCAGCTCATTGGCCTTGGCCAACTTCGAACCGGCACCCGGCCCGGCCACCACGCAATGGGTCTTGGCCGACACCGAACCGGCCACTTTGGCGCCGAGGCTTTCCAGTTTGTCCTTGGCAACATCGCGGCTCATCAATTCCAGCGAGCCGGTCAGCACCCAGGTCTGCCCTGCCAGCGGCAAGCCTTCGACGACCTTCTTCTCGCTTTGCCAATGCATGCCGAAATCGCGTAGCTGCTTTTCAGCGGCTTCAGCGATCTGACGATTTTCGGCGACGGCAAAGAACTCGCGAACCGAATTGGCCTGTTTCTCTGGCAAGGCCTGGCGCATGTCCAGCCAGTCAGCAGAAAACACACCCTCCAGCGAACCGAATTTTTCCGCCAGCTTCTGCGCCCCGCCCGGCCCGACCGAAGGAATGTGCAGCTTGTCGAGGAAACCGCCCAGCGTGGTGCTCGCCGCAAACTCGGCGCCCAACTCGCCCTGATCCTGAATCTGCAGGCCATGCTTGAGCAGATCGGCGATCACCTGCTGGTTATGCGCATCTTCGAAGAAGCTGTGAATCTCGTGAGCCACTTCCAGGCCGACATCCGGCAAGTACGTGAGCACTTGCGGCAACGCCTGCTGAACCCGCTCCAGCGAGCCGAGGGAGCGTGCCAGCACCTTGGCGGTCTCTTCGCCGACATCGGGAATGCCGAGGGCGTAGATGAAGCGCGCCAGGCCCGGTTTTTTGCTGTCTTCGATGGCGCTGAGCAGGTTCTTGCTCGACAGCTCGGCAAAGCCTTCGAGATCGACGATTTGCTCGAACGTCAGGGCGTACAGATCGGCCGGCGAACTCACCAGACCTTCGTCCACCAACTGCTCGACGCTCTTCTCGCCCAAACCTTCGATGTCCATCGCTCGACGGGAAACGAAGTGAATGATCGCCTGCTTGAGTTGCGCACCGCAGGCCAGGCGACCGACACAGCGATACACCGCGCCCTCGCTGATGATCTCGCGCCCCTTGCTGCGCTTGACCAATTGTGTGCGTTCGACATGCGAACCGCACACCGGGCACTGTTCAGGAATCTGCACTGGCCGTGCGTTTTCCGGGCGGCGCTCCATGACCACTTGCACCACCTGCGGAATCACGTCGCCCGCGCGGCGGATGATCACGGTGTCGCCGATCATCAGCCCCAGACGCGCCACTTCGTCCATGTTGTGCAGCGTCGCGTTGGCCACGGTGACGCCCGCCACCTTGACCGGTTTCAAGCGCGCCACCGGCGTTACGGCACCGGTTCGCCCGACCTGGAATTCCACGTCGAGCAATTCGGTGAGTTCTTCCATCGCCGGGAATTTATGGGCAATCGCCCAGCGCGGTTCGCGGGCGCGGAAGCCCAATTCACGCTGGGAAGCGATGCTGTTGACCTTGAACACCACGCCGTCGATTTCATAGGCCAGACTGTTGCGACGCTCACCGATGTCGCGGTAGTAATCCAGGCATTCATCGATGCCGTGTGCCAGTTTCAGCTCGCGACTGATCGGCATGCCCCATGCCTGAAGCTGCTTCAGATTGCCGATGTGAGTGTCGGCAATCTCCGCCGAAACCTGGCCGATGCCGTAGCAGCAGAATTCCAGCGGACGGTTGGCAGTGATCTTCGAATCCAGCTGCCGCAAGCTGCCAGCCGCCGCGTTGCGCGGGTTGGCGAAGGTCTTGCCGCCGACTTCCAGTTGCGTGGCGTTGAGCCGCTCGAAACCGGCCTTGGACATGAACACTTCGCCGCGCACTTCCAGGGTCGCCGGCCAGCCGGTGCCTTGCAGCTTGAGCGGAATATTACGCACGGTGCGTACGTTGACACTGATGTCTTCACCGGTGGTGCCGTCACCACGCGTTGCGCCGCGCACCAACACACCGTCCTGATAAAGCAGGCTGACCGCCAGGCCATCGAGCTTCGGTTCGCAGCTGTACTCCACCGCCGCCCCGCCGCCAAACAAGTCGCCGGCTGGCAGGTCGAGGCCTTCAGTCACCCGACGATCGAACTCGCGCATGTCGGTTTCTTCGAAGGCGTTGCCGAGGCTGAGCATCGGCACTTCGTGACGCACCTGGGTGAACGCCGACAGCGCCGCGCTGCCGACGCGCTGGGTTGGCGAGTCGCTGGTGATGAGGTCAGGGTTGGCTGTTTCGAGGGCCTTGAGCTCATGGAACAACCGGTCGTACTCGGCGTCCGGAATGCTCGGCTCGTCCATCACGTGGTAGCGATAGTTGTGCTGATCCAGCTCAGCGCGCAGCTCTAGAATGCGGGTTTTGGCGGCGGTCATGGGTGTTCTCTCATAAAGCAAAAGAGCAGCCGAGGCTGCTCAATCTGTAAATACGGCGGTGATTTAGTTGTAGGAGCCAGGCTTGCCGGCGAAGGCGTATTTGAAATCGCCTTCGCCGGCAAGCCTGGCTCCTACAAGGTGCGGGAGTCGCGTCATGAACGCCCGCACATTGCCAATATCAGCGCTTCTGGGTCAGGGCGCGGCGTTCGAATTCGACGATGCGCTGACGGTAATGCTCGATCGTCTGCGCGGTCAGTACGCTGCGCTGGTCGTCTTTCAGTTCGCCGTTCAGCTCCTGGGACAGTTTGCGCGCCGCAGCCACCATCACGTCGAAGGCCTGCTTCGGATGACGCGGGCCTGGCAGGCCGAGGAAGAAGCTCACGGCCGGTGTGCTGAAGTGGTCGATGTCGTCCAGATCGAAGACGCCCGGCTTGACCGCATTGGCCATGGAGAACAGGACTTCGCCGTTGCCAGCCATGCTTTCGTGGCGGTGGAAAATGTCCATCTCGCCGAAGCGCAGACCGCTTTCGAGGATGTTCTGCAACAGCGCCGGGCCTTTGAAGCCAGCAGCGTCGCGGCAGATCACGCTGATCACCAGCACTTCTTCGGCTTGCGGTTGTTCCTTGTCGCTGACCGAAGGCGAAGACTTGGCGTCAACCGGGAAATCGTCGTCACGGCTGCTGAAGCTCGGGCCGCCGTCCAGGTCCAGGCTGAGGTTCATGTCGCCTTGCGACGGCTCGCCATGGCCACGCTTGCCGCGCTTGGAACCCGACTCACGGGGCTCACGGGCAGGCATGCTCACCGACGGCAGATCGTGCTCGTCCAGCTGCGGTTCTTTGTGGGTATCCAGAACGCGCGGCGGGCCCAACAGCTCGGCGCTGGTGTCCTCGTCCGGCAAATTGGACAGACTTCGATCAAGACGGAACTTCAGTTTTCCCTTGCCGCCGCGCATACGGCGCCAGCCATCGAAAAGAATACCGGCAATGACAATAATGCCGATGACGATCAGCCACTCGCGCAGACCGATTTCCATGTAATCCCGTGCCTCTATAAAAAATGCTGAAAAATAAGGGGTTTACAACTCGTAAACCGCTTTAAAACGTGGCGCCAACTCTATGTTCTGACAGGCGTTTTGCCCACGTATACGAAAAATTGACATTAAACTAGCACGACCAAAGGCAACTTTACACCGTCTGTCACAATGGCTTGCGCGAATATGTCGATTGGCCAGCAAGTCAAGGAAGGTAAATAAGTCCTACGGACAAAAAATACTCAACCTACAGACGCCGACTCAGGCATCCACCATCGCCATCGCCTCCTCGACATCCACTGCCACCAGACGCGAGCAACCCGGTTCGTGCATCGTCACCCCCATCAATTGATCGGCCATTTCCATGGCGATCTTGTTGTGGGTGATATAGATGAACTGCACCGTCTGCGACATCTCTTTCACCAGCCGGGCGTAGCGTCCAACGTTAGCGTCATCCAGCGGCGCGTCAACTTCATCGAGCATGCAGAACGGCGCCGGATTCAACTTGAAGATCGCAAAAACCAGAGCCAATGCGGTCAGGGCTTTTTCGCCACCGGAGAGCAAATGGATGGTGCTGTTCTTCTTTCCGGGCGGCTGCGCCATGATCGTCACCCCTGTATCGAGTAGATCTTCGCCCGTCAGTTCCAAATACGCGCGCCCTCCACCGAAAACTTTTGGGAAAAGCGCCTGTAAACCGCCATTGATCTGATCAAAGGTATCCTTGAAGCGGTTGCGGGTTTCCTTGTCGATCTTGCGAATCACGTTCTCGAGGGTGTCCAGCGCTTCGACCAGATCGTCGTTCTGCGCATCCAGATAACGTTTACGCTCGGATTGTTGCTGATATTCGTCGATGGCCGCGAGGTTGATCGCACCGAGGCGCTGAATGCGTGCGGCAATGCGTTCGAGTTCCTCTTCAGCGTCCTTTTCGCTGGCTTCGGTCGTCAGCGTGGCGAGTACGCCGTGCAGGTCGTAACCGTCTTCCAGCAACTGATCTTCCAGGGTCTTGCGGCGCACGGTCAGGGCTTGCCATTCCATGCGCTGGGTTTCCATCTGGCCACGAATCAACTGCGATTGCTGCTCGGCCTGATGGCGGCGTTTTTCGGCGTCACGCAATTCGCGGTCGGCGTCTTCGAGGGCAATCTGTGCGGTCTTGAGTTCTTCGTCGACAGTCATGCGCTTGTCGAGCAACTCTTCGAGCTTCAGGCGCAGCTCTTCCAGCGGCGCCTCGCCCTCCTCCAGATTGAGACTGAGCTGTTCGCGTTTTTCGGTGAGGCGCTCGGACTGCATTTCCAGCCGTTCCAGCGCCTGACGCGTCGAGTCGTGTTGCGCCTTGAGCGAACCCAGGCGCACCGCCAATTGATGCGCGTGATCCTTGTGCTGCCGGGCTTCCTGACGCACGCGATCAAGGCGCTCGCGCAAGCTGTCGCGCTGGGCCAGCAGCAGCTCACGCTGCTCGGTGTCCAGTGCCATGGCGTCGAGAGCTTCCTGCAATTGCAGGCGTGCTTCGCCGATGTTTTCGTGTTCCAACGCGCGCTGCTCGGCCAGCTCGGTGAGTTCTTCATCGAGCCGCGTGCGGCGCAAGGTCAGTTGCTCGACCTTGGCTTTGCCGGCGGACAACTGAGCTTTCAATTCGCCTTGCTGACGCGCTTCGTCCTGCAGCAAACGGCGCAAATGTTCGCGACCGTTTTCCTGTTGACGCTGCTGCGCCCGCAGGTTCTGAAGTTGGGTTTCGAGGGTTTCGACCGTGGCCTCGCGCTCTTCGCGCTCAACGCTCAAGCGCTGGATTTCCTGACCGCGAGCCAGCACGCCACTTTCCGCTTCGCTGGCGCGGCGCACCCGTAAAAAGTGCCGACCGACCCAATAACCATCACGGCTGATCAGGCTCTGACCGGCGCTCAGCTGACTGCGCAATGCCAAGGCCTGTTCGAGGTTTTCAACCGGCTTGACTTGCCCCAGCCACGGCGACAGATCGATCTGCGCCTCGACCTTGTCGAGCAAGCTGCCGGGCACGCGCACGCCATCGCTGGCGGGGCTGAGCAATCGCAAATCACCCTGGGCAAAACCGGCCAGGTCGAAACCGCCGAAATCGTCCACCAGCACCGCTTGCAGATCGGCACCGAGCACGGTTTCCACCGCCAGCTCCCAACCGGCTTCAACCTTGAGGCCTTCGGCCAGACGCGGACGGTCCGCCAGGTGTTGTTCGCGCAACCATTCAGCGGTACCGGTGCCCGGATCGAGCGCGGCTTGCTGCAAGGCTTCAAGCGAGGCGAGACGCCCGTTGAGACGCTGCAAATCACCCTGCGCCTGTTGCTGCGCCGACAACGCTTGCTGCAATTCCTGACGCAGTTGCTCGAGTCGTTCGACCTGCGCTTCTTCGCTGGCCTGCAAGTCTTCGAGCGTGGCCTCGGAAGCGGCCAACTGCTCGCTGAGTTCCATGATCGCCGCGTCTTCCGGGTCCGCCGAAAGCAAGGCGCGTTCTTCGCCGAGGCGCTTCTGACGATCAGCCAAACGCTCCATGCTGGTTTCCAGCTGCTGGATGCGCGACTGCTGGACTTCGGACTGGCGACGCGGCTCGGCGGCGGTCAGGTTGAACGTGTCCCATTGCTCCTGCCAGCCGTGCATGGTGGTTTCGGATTCTTCCAGTGCGGCGGCGGCTTCTTCAGCGGCGGCGCTGGTGACTTCCTGCTCCGGCGTGAGCATGTCCAGCTCTTCGCCGAGGGTCAGCAGCAACGTGCGGTCGTGACCCAGGTGAGATTCGGTTTCCAGACGCGCGCGCTCGGCTTCTTTCAGATCATCCTGCAGCTGACGCAAGCGCTGCTGACCGTGCTGGATGCTCTGCTCGACCCGGGCGATGTCGCCACCGACCGAATAGAAACGCCCCTGCACCAGATTGAAGCGCTCCGACAGGTCATGGTGCCCGTCGCGAAAGCGTTCGATGCTCGCGTCGGCGTTGCGCTGCTCGGCCACCAACGCTTCGAACGTGACTTCCTGGGTACCAATGATCGCTTCGCGCTGGCCGACCTGTTCGTTCAAGGCCTGCCAGCGCAGGGCTGACAGTTGCGCCTTGAGTTGACGCTCCTCGCCCTTGTATTCCTGATACTTCTTGGCCGCTTCCGCTTGGCGGTGCAGGCGTTCAAGCTGACGCGTCAGCTCTTCGCGCAGGTCCGTCAGGCGCTCCAGATTTTCGTGGGTGCGACGAATACGGTTTTCGGTCTCGCGCCGGCGCTCCTTGTACTTGGAGATGCCCGCCGCTTCTTCAATGAAGTTGCGCAAGTCTTCGGGCTTGGACTCGATCAGCTTGGAGATCATTCCCTGCTCGATGATCGAGTAGCTGCGCGGGCCCAGGCCGGTACCGAGGAAGATGTCGGTGATATCGCGGCGACGGCATTTGGTGCCGTTGAGGTAATAGGTGGTCTGGCTGTCGCGGGTGACTTTGCGGCGAATGGAAATTTCCGCATAGGCGGCGTATTCGCCAAGCAGGGTGCCGTCGGTGTTGTCGAACACCAGCTCGATGCTGGCCTGGCTCACCGGTTTACGGCTGGTCGAACCGTTGAAGATGACGTCGGTCATCGACTCGCCGCGCAAGTTCTTGGCCGAGCTCTCGCCCATCACCCAGCGCACGGCGTCGATGATGTTCGATTTGCCGCAGCCATTGGGCCCGACCACCGCCGCCATGTTACTGGGGAAGTTCACCGTGGTCGGATCGACGAAGGATTTGAACCCCGCCAGCTTGATGCACTTGAGCCGCACGCTTAAGCGTCCGTCAGGGCAGAAATCACCAGATCGCAACTGCGCTGGCAATACGCGGTCAGCACGGTGCGAATCAGTGCATGGTCACGGGCGATCACGGCCGCGAGCAAGCGTTCGAACAGTTCCAGGTACTCGCTCATCGAGGCCTTGCGCTGCTCCAGGGCGAGGAAATACGCACGGCTCATGGCCGGTTGCAGATTCTCGACGGTTTCCTGCAAGTACGGGTTGTTGGCAAACCCGTACGTGGCGCGCATCACATTGAAACTGTCGTCGACGAAGGCATGGATGTCCTGGCGCTCGTAGCTCGCGGTCAGGCGCTGCTGGATCTGCACGAACGGCGCCAGGTCGGCCTGGACTTGCCAGCCAGTGGCCACGGCATTGGCGAGCAGGATGTACATCTCGCCCATCAGCGTGCACAGGCTCTGCACCTTGTGCACGGTGAGTTCGGTCACATGGGCGCCGCGTCGCGGCAGGATCGCGATCAGGTGGCGACGCTCAAGGATCAGCAAGGCTTCGCGGACCGAGCCGCGGCTGACATTGAGGGCCAGCGTGACCTTCTGTTCCTGGATGCGCTCCCCGGGCTTCATTTCGCCACGAATGATGCGTTCGGCGAGGTGGTGAGCAATTTGCTCGGCGAGGCTGTCCGGCGCCTTGAACGTCATGGGTGTCCTTCAAATTCTTCGATCTGTACAAGCGGCGCAGTGTAGCGCACATGAGGGGTCATGGCGGAGTGCCCACTCGGCGGTTTTTGGCACGAATCCCGCAAAAAGCAGGCTAACCCGCAAGGGTCAATAATGAAGGAACGAGTCGTTGATCGACAAAATGCTATTTCCTGACCTTTAAGTCAGAAAATCATTGACCGCAAAGTCAGACCTGATAAATTCGGTCCAAGTCGGTTAACAACAATAATGAGTCTGCGAGGCCTTCCGTGATCCAGTTTTTACTTAACCAGGAACTCCGTAGCGAGCACGCCCTGGACCCAAACCTGACCGTGCTCAATTATCTGCGCGACCATGTGGGCAAACCCGGCACCAAAGAAGGCTGCGCCAGCGGTGACTGCGGCGCCTGCACCGTGGTGGTCGGCGAGTTGCAATCGGATGACGATGGCCGCGAACACATTCGCTATCGCAGCCTCAACTCGTGCCTGACGTTCGTTTCGTCGCTACATGGCAAGCAACTGATCAGCGTCGAAGACCTCAAGCACCAAGGCGAACTGCACAGCGTGCAGAAAGCCATGGTCGAATGCCACGGCTCGCAATGCGGCTTCTGCACCCCCGGTTTCGTGATGTCGCTGTTCGCACTGCAAAAGAACAGCGAACAACCGGACTCGCATAAAGCGCACGAAGCACTGGCCGGCAACCTCTGCCGTTGCACCGGCTATCGGCCGATTCTGCAAGCCGCCGAGCAATCCTGCTGCGGCAAGCAACCCGATCAATTCGACGCTCGCGAAGCCGAGACCATTGCTCGTCTGAAGGCCATCGCGCCGACCGATATCGGCGAACTCAACAGCGGCGACAAGCGCTGCCTGGTGCCGCTGACCGTCGCCGACCTGGCCGACCTCTACGACGCTTATCCACAGGCCCGGCTGCTGGCCGGCGGTACGGACCTGGCGCTGGAAGTCACGCAGTTCCACCGCACGCTGCCGGTGATGATTTACGTCGGCAACGTCGCCGAAATGAAGCGCATCGAACGCTTTGACGATCGCCTGGAAATCGGCGCCGCCACCGCCCTCTCCGATTGCTATGAAGCCTTGAACGCCGAGTACCCGGACTTCGGCGAATTGCTGCATCGCTTCGCTTCATTGCAGATCCGCAACCAGGGCACCCTCGGCGGCAACATTGGCAACGCCTCGCCGATCGGTGACTCTCCACCGCTGCTGATCGCCTTGGGCGCGCAGATTGTGCTGTGCAAGGGCGAAACCCGCCGCACCCTGGCTCTGGAAGATTACTTCATCGATTACCGCGTCACGGCGCGTCAGGAAAGCGAGTTCATCGAGAAGATCATCGTGCCGCGTGCCAGCGCCGAACAACTGTTCCGTGCGTACAAGGTTTCCAAGCGTCTGGACGATGACATTTCCGCCGTTTGCGCCGCCTTCAACATCCGTTTGGAAAACGGTGTGATCGCCGACGCACGCGTTGCCTTCGGTGGCATGGCTGCCATCCCCAAACGCGCCGCCAACTGCGAAGCCGTGTTACTCGGTTCACCGTTCAACAACGCCACCGTCGAACGCGCCTGCGCCGCACTGGCCGAAGATTTCACGCCGCTCTCGGACTTCCGCGCCAGCAAGGAATATCGCCTTCTCAGCGCGCAAAACCTGCTGCGCAAATACTTCATTGAACTGCAAACGCCGCACATCGAGACTCGGGTGACCGCTTATGTCTAATCATCACGCTGTAGAGAAGACCCAAGCCGAACTGGCTGAACTGTTCGCCAAGGACCTGACCACCGGCGTCGGCCGCAGCGTCAAGCACGACAGCGCTGCCAAGCATGTGTCCGGTGAGGCGCAGTACATCGACGACCGCCTGGAATTTCCGAACCAGCTGCACGTTTACGCACGGCTGTCGGACCGCGCCCACGCGAAAATCATCAGCATCGACACCAAGCCTTGCTACGCCTTCGAAGGCGTGCGCATCGCCATCACCCACGAAGACGTGCCGGGGCTGAAAGACATCGGCCCGCTGATGCCCGGTGATCCGTTGCTGGCCATCGACACCGTGCAGTTCGTCGGTCAGGTGGTACTGGCCGTTGCCGCTCGTGACTTGGAGACCGCACGCAAAGCCGCCATGGCCGCAGTGATCGAATACGAAGACCTGGAACCGGTGCTGGACGTGGTCGAGGCCTTTCGCAAAAAGCATTTCGTGCTGGACAGTCACACCCATGAACGCGGTGATTCAGCGGGCGCGTTGACGACAGCGAAAAATCGTATCCAGGGCACGCTGCACATTGGCGGCCAGGAGCACTTCTACCTCGAAACACAGATCTCGTCGGTGATGCCCACTGAAGACGGCGGGATGATTGTCTACTGCTCCACGCAAAACCCCACCGAAGTACAGAAACTGGTGGCGGAAGTGCTGGACGTGTCGATGAACAAAATCGTCGTCGACATGCGCCGCATGGGCGGTGGTTTTGGTGGTAAGGAAACCCAGGCAGCGAGCCCGGCCTGCCTGTGCGCGGTGATTGCGCACCTGACCGGCCAACCGACCAAAATGCGCTTGCCGCGTGTCGAAGACATGCTGATGACCGGCAAGCGTCACCCGTTCTATGTCGAGTACGACGTGGGCTTTGACGACAGCGGGCGCCTGCACGGCATCCAGCTGGAACTGGCGGGTAACTGCGGCTGCTCGCCGGACCTGTCGAACTCGATTGTCGACCGTGCGATGTTCCACGCCGACAACTCGTACTACCTCGGCGATGCAACCATCAACGGTCACCGCTGCAAGACCAACACCGCGTCGAACACCGCTTACCGTGGCTTCGGCGGCCCGCAAGGCATGGTCGCCATCGAAGAAGTTATGGACGCGATTGCCCGGCATCTGGCCCTCGACCCGCTGGCGGTGCGCAAGGCCAACTACTACGGCAAGACCGAGCGCAACGTCACCCATTACTACCAGACCGTCGAGCACAACATGCTCGAGGAAATGACCGCCGAACTGGAAGAAAGCAGCCAGTACGCCGAGCGCCGCGAAGCGATTCGCCGCTACAACGCCAACAGCCCGATCCTGAAAAAAGGCCTGGCGCTGACCCCGGTAAAATTCGGTATTTCCTTCACCGCCAGTTTCCTCAACCAGGCCGGTGCGCTAGTGCACGTCTACACCGACGGCAGCATCCACCTGAACCACGGTGGCACGGAAATGGGCCAGGGCTTGAACACCAAAGTCGCGCAGGTCGTGGCCGAAGTGTTCCAGGTGGAAATGGACCGCGTGCAGATCACCGCGACCAACACCGACAAGGTGCCGAACACCTCGCCGACCGCCGCGTCCAGCGGTGCTGACTTGAACGGCAAAGCTGCGCAAAACGCGGCGGAAATCATCAAGAAACGCCTGGTGGAATTCGCTGCGCGGCAATACAAGGTCAGCGAAGAGGACGTGGAATTCCACAACGGTCACGTACGGGTTCGCGATCACATCCTGACGTTCGAAGCACTGATCCAGCAGGCGTATTTCGCTCAAGTCTCGCTGTCGAGCACCGGCTTCTACAAGACCCCGAAAATCTTCTACGACCGCAGCCAGGCACGTGGTCGGCCGTTCTACTACTACGCGTTCGGCGCGGCGTGCTGCGAAGTGATCGTCGATACGCTGACCGGCGAGTACAAAATGCTGCGCACCGACATCCTCCACGACGTCGGCGCCTCGCTGAACCCGGCCATCGACATCGGTCAGGTCGAGGGCGGTTTCATCCAGGGCATGGGCTGGCTGACCATGGAAGAGCTGGTCTGGAATGCCAAGGGCAAACTGATGACCAACGGCCCGGCGAGTTACAAGATTCCGGCGGTGGCCGACATGCCGCTGGACCTGCGGGTGAAGCTGGTGGAAAACCGCAAGAACCCGGAAGACACGGTGTTCCATTCCAAGGCTGTGGGTGAGCCGCCGTTCATGCTCGGCATCGCGTCGTGGTGTGCGATCAAGGACGCCGTGGCGAGTCTGGGTGATTACAAACATCAACCGAAAATCGATGCGCCGGCGACGCCGGAGCGGGTGTTGTGGGGCTGTGAGCAGATGCGGCAGTTGAAGGCGGCGAAGGCCGTTGAAACCGAAACCGAGTTGGCTTCGCTCTAGAAACCGAGACGCGCCCTTCGCGGGCAAGCCTCGCTCCTACGGGTCAGATGTTGAATCGCGATTATGCGGACGACACAAAACCTGTAGGAGCGAGGCTTGCCCGCGAAGAGGCCGGAACAGACAACACAGATGTCGAGGTGAAACATGTACAACTGGATCGACGCCCTCGCCGACCTGCAAAACCGCGGTGAACCCTGCGTGTTGGTGACCATCATCGAAGAGCTCGGCTCGACGCCGCGCAATGCCGGTTCGAAAATGGTCATCAGCGCCAGCCAGACCTTCGACACCATCGGTGGCGGGCATCTGGAATACAAGGCCATGCAGATCGGCCGCGAAATGCTCGCCAGCGGCAAACAGGACACGCACCTGGAGCGCTTCAGCCTCGGCGCCAGCCTCGGCCAGTGCTGCGGCGGCGTGACCGTGCTGCTGTTCGAACCGATGGGCCAGGTCCAGGCGCAGATCGCCGTGTTCGGCGCCGGCCATGTCGGTCGCGCACTGGTGCCGCTGCTCGCCAGCCTGCCCTGCCGGGTGCGCTGGATCGATTCGCGGGAAGATGAATTCCCTGAACAGATCCCCCACGGCGTGCGCAAAATCGTCGCCGAAGAGCCGGTGGATGAAATCGATGACCTGCCCGCCGGCAGCTACTGCATCGTCATGACCCACAACCACCAGCTCGACCTCGAACTCACCGCCGCGATCCTCAAGCGCAACGACTTCGCCTACTTCGGCCTGATCGGTTCGAAAACCAAACGGGTGAAGTTCGAACATCGCCTGCGCGACCGTGGTTTTGACAGCAGCGTGCTGCAACGCATGCGCTGCCCGATGGGCATCGGCGAAGTCAAAGGCAAATTGCCTGTGGAAATCGCCATCTCCATCGCCGGCGAAATCATCGCCACCTATAACGCGAATTTCGGCCAGCACACCGCCAGCGCCGGATCGTCGATTGCCAAACTGCTGCCTGCTTCACGCCGCAGCCAAGCCTCTAATTGAGAACGCCCATGCCTCTGACTCGCAAAGCCTACCGCGCCGCCATCCTGCACAGCATCGCCGACCCCGCTGAAGTGGGTATCGAAGCCTCGTACGAGTATTTCGAAGACGGTTTGCTGGTGGTCGATAACGGCCAGATCAGCGCCCTCGGTCACGCCAGCGAATTGCTGCCAACCCTGCCCGCCGATATCGAGATCACTCATTATCAGGACGCGCTGATCACCCCCGGTTTCATCGACACCCACATCCATTTGCCGCAAACCGGCATGGTCGGCGCCTACGGCGAGCAGTTGCTGGACTGGCTCAACACTTACACCTTCCCGTGTGAAAGCCAGTTCGCCGACAAGGCTCACGCCGACGAAGTCGCGGACATTTTCATCAAGGAACTGCTGCGCAACGGCACCACTACTGCGCTGGTATTCGGCAGCGTGCACCCGCAATCGGTGAACTCGTTCTTCGAAGCGGCTGAACAGCTGGACCTGCGGATGATCGCCGGCAAGGTGATGATGGACCGCAACGCGCCGGACTACCTGACCGACACCGCCGAATCCAGCTATGTCGAAAGCAAGGCGTTGATCGAGCGCTGGCACGGCAAGGGTCGCTTGCACTACGCCGTCACGCCGCGTTTCGCCCCGACCAGCACCCCGGAACAACTGACCCTCGCCGGTCAGTTGCTGAGTGAATATCCGGACCTGTACATGCAGACCCACATCAGCGAAAACCTCAAGGAAATCGAGTGGGTCAAGGAACTGTTCCCGGAGCGCAAAGGCTACCTGGACGTCTACGATCACTACCAGTTGCTCGGCGAGCGCTCGGTCTTCGCCCACGGTGTGCACCTGTGCGATGACGAATGCGCGCGATTGGCAGAAACCGGCTCGGCCATCTCGTTCTGCCCGACTTCGAACTTCTTCCTCGGCAGCGGCCTGTTCAACCTGCCGATGGCCGAGAAGCACAAACTCAATGTCGGCATCGGCACCGATGTGGGCGGCGGCACCAGTTTCTCGCTGCTGCAAACGTTGAACGAGGCGTACAAGGTCATGCAGTTGCAAGGGGCGCGACTGAGCCCGTTCAAATCGTTGTACCTGGCGACGCTGGGCGGCGCACGAGCACTGCGGTTGGAAGACAAGATCGGCACACTGCAACCGGGCACCGACGCCGACTTCCTGGTGCTGGATTACAACGCCACGCCGTTGCTGAGCTACCGCCTGAAGCAGGCGAACAACATTGCCGAGACGTTGTTTGTGTTGATGACGCTGGGGGATGACCGGACGGTGTTGCAGACGTATGCGGCGGGGAATCAGGTGCATCAGCGCTAGGGTTTTTCGGGCATAAAAAAATCCCCCGCAATCGATGGTTGCGGGGGATTTTTATTGGCTTTGAGGTCGCCTTCGCGGGCAAGCCTCGCTCCTACAGGTACAGCGTAAACCCCGTAGGAGCGAGGCTTGCCCGCGAAGGCAGCGACGCGGTCTATCAGATTTTCGCCGGCGAACGCCCTGGCTTCTTGGTCTGCAACAAATGCGAGAACACCGCGTGCAAATCATCCGACGCGCTTTCTTCGTCGAGGTTGAGCTTGCTGTCGATGTGGTCCATGTGATGCATCATCAGGTTCACCGCCAGCTCACCGTTGCGCGCTTCGATCGCGTCGATCAGTTGGGTGTGTTCGTCGTAGGAACAGTGCGAACGGTTGCCGCTTTCGTATTGCGCGATGATCAACGAAGTCTGGGACACCAGGCTGCGCTGGAAGCTGATCAGCGGTGCATTCTTCGCTGCTTCGGCCAGTTTCAGGTGGAATTCGCCCGACAGACGAATGCCGGCACCGCGATCGCCACGGGAAAAGCTGTCGCGCTCGTCGTTGACCATCTGCCGCAACTCGGCGATTTGCTCGGCGGTGGCGTGCTGCACGGCCAGTTCAGTGATCGCACGCTCGACCAGACGGCGGGCGAGGAACACCTGGCGCGCTTCCTCGACACTCGGGCTGGCAACCACGGCGCCGCGATTCGGCCGCAACAGCACGACGCCTTCATGGGCCAGGCGCGACAGCGCGCGGCGAATGATGGTGCGACTGACCCCGAAAATTTCCCCCAGCGCTTCTTCGCTCAACTTGGTGCCGGGCGCCAGGCGCTGTTCGAGGATGGCCTCGAAGATATGCGCGTAGACAATATCGTCCTGGGTACCGCTGCGGCCGGCTTTGCCTGCTCGCGGTTGTTTCTTGAGGGGTTGCAACTGTTCGTTCATGGGCACTCGAGTCGGGAGAACTGCGGCGAATTGACCGTGACTGTAATACGGCACAGTGGGTCGCTGGCAAGTATCGCGTAAAAAACACCGCGATTGTACACAATGGATGGTGGCAACACGACTGTACGGCTGTTTGTCGCCTTTGCTGTATTGCAACGATTGCTTACGTTTGAGTTTAGGCTTATCCGCAGAATCCGCAGCCCAATGCGCTCCTACAAGGGGTTTGAGTTGGTTTTGGGTATTTTCGTACGTATTAAGGAACACCGTTGTCATGAACGACGCCACGCACACGCAGCTCCGCCCATTGGCGGACACGTCCCCTTCCGCCATCGTCGCCGGGTTCATCGCGATGATGACCGGCTACACCAGCTCCCTGGTGTTGATGTTCCAGGCCGGGCAAGCGGCAGGCCTGAGCAGCGGGCAGATTTCGTCGTGGATCTGGGCGATTTCCATTGGCATGGCGGTGTGTTCGATTGGCCTGTCCCTGCGTTATCGCACGCCGATCACCATCGCGTGGTCGACACCCGGCGCGGCGTTACTGATCACCAGCCTGGGCGGCGTGAGCTACGGCGAAGCCATTGGTGCCTACATGACCTGCGCCGTGCTGGTCACCATCTGTGGCTTGACCGGCAGCTTCGAACGCCTGGTGAAGAAGATTCCAGCCTCATTGGCCGCCGCGTTGCTGGCCGGGATTCTGTTCAAGATCGGCAGCGAAATCTTCGTCGCGGCCCAACATCGCACCGCGCTGGTACTGGGGATGTTTTTCACCTACCTAGTGGTCAAGCGCCTGTCGCCGCGCTACGCGGTACTCGCTGCGCTGCTGATCGGTACAGCGCTGTCAGGGTTCATGGGGCTGCTGGATTTCAGCGCGTTTCACCTGGAAGTGGCGACGCCGGTCTGGACCACGCCGCACTTCTCCCTGGCCGCGACCATCAGCATCGGCATTCCATTGTTCGTGGTGGCGATGACCTCGCAGAACATGCCAGGCATTGCGGTGCTGCGCGCCGACGGCTACACCGTGCCGGCCTCGCCGCTGATTACTACGACGGGCATCGCCTCGCTGCTGCTGGCGCCGTTCGGTTCCCACGGGATCAACCTGGCCGCCATCAGCGCAGCGATCTGCACCGGGCCGCATGCCCACGAAGACAGCAACAAGCGTTACACGGCCGCCGTGTGGTGCGGGGTTTTCTACGGGATTGCCGGGGTGTTCGGCGCGACGCTGGCGGCGCTGTTTGCCGCGCTGCCCAAAGAACTGGTGCTGTCGATTGCGGCGCTGGCGTTGTTCGGCTCGATCATCAATGGCTTGAGCATTGCCATGGCCGAAGTGAAGGAACGCGAAGCGGCGCTGATCACCTTTATGGTCACGGCGTCGGGGTTGACGCTGTTTTCCGTGGGTTCGGCGTTCTGGGGGATTGTCGCGGGGGTGTTGACGCTGGTGATTCTGAATTGGCGTAAGGCTGCTTGATACACACCGTCCCCTGTAGGAGCGAGCCTGCTCGCGATGGACGTTAACGATTACGCGGGGAATCTGATACCCCGCAGTGCTCTGAAGTCCATCGCGAGCAGGCTCGCTCCCACAGGGGAGCGGGCGGTGGTTTCTGACAGGCATAAAAAAACGGCGACCCTTGGGTCGCCGCTTCTTTTATGACATCAAGCTACCGGATTGATCGGCTTTTCCGGGTACCAGACGTCGATCAGCGGGCTGACGGTGACTTCAGTCAGTTCGCTGCGGCCTTTGAGCCAGGCTTCAACAGCTGCACGCTGCTCTTCGGACACCGAGCCACGTTTCTGCAGGCAAACCAGACCGAAGTCGTCGCCGCCAACATAGCCCAGACCGTTGGCTTCCATGGCTTCTTTCAGGAACGCGTCGAGGAAAGCATCAATGGCTTCATCAGCCAAATCTTCTTTGAAATCCAGGTTCAGCTCGAAACCCAGCTCTTTCGTTTTACTATTTAGCGACTATTGTCATTATCATTGAATTAGCCATATGCCAAGCGTTTCGACGAACTGAAAAGCGTGAGGAAAAATGACAATTATCAAAATAACCCACTCTATCCGCTACCACCCCCTCACAGTGATTGATGTAGAGGTGGGCGCCCTAATCATCCAAGGCGCCGCTGAGTATCAGTTCGCCCAAAGCCTCTCGAGCTACTTAATCCACGTTCCTTTGCAACTTCTTGAAGCCTATTGCGACATCACTGGTCAGCGGATCAACATGGCCACGCTTACGACCCCTGTCATCGAGGAAATTTTACGAGGCTTTACCGCTGCAATGGCCGGTCAAGAGTTTGTGGAGCTGTCAGACAAATATCCCGTTATGTGCTGCCGACACCTCTTTCAGGCATTCGCTGTCGCCCTTACTCACCTCCCTGGGTCCCATACCATTGCATGGGACTTCGCCATGTTCACCCCCGATGCAACCGAATGTGCAAGGATGGCGGCAGCTAGCGACTTTCAGCGTTGGTACTGGAAGGGGTGGTCGATTCTGCGTCCAAACCATCCCGGAACCTACCTTCGATTGGCACAGCTCGTGCCACCTTACGGACGGGGCTTTGTTGAAAATATCTTCGATTCACTTGAGAGGTATTACCGCAATAGAGCCGGGGCGTTTCGAACCGAGTGGAACCATATGTTTGACTACCTGGGAGCAAACAACAGCACTTGGCCGAAGAGCACATTTTCTACAGAGGTCGGCGTGAAACAATTCATGCTTGCTTTCACCATCTCTCATTTCACCTATTCAAAGGAGTCGGAGAGCGACGCTCAATCACAGATCAAGAACTGGAACAGATTTCTGAACGCGGTTGAGGAGTGCCTGTGCAACGGTGAAATCTGGGCAAAATTGACGTCCCCAATCAAGAGGCCACCTCCTTCGACGAAACACGGGTCGGAAACCAAGATATATGAGCGCGACGATGGCATTCTTGTTCAGGAAAAACTGCTGACTACCGTTCCCTTGCACGTCACTGACTCACAGGCAATTGATCTACTTTTTTTTCACATAAAGAATGACCTATCCACGGTTCGAAAATGGGCCACCTATCAAGCCGAAGATCTGAAAAAGCGTCACGACCATCGCGTTGCGCTGGCTGCTCAAGGCACTCCGATAATTGAATATCAAGGCCGAAATTTCTGTAAGCGATACAGCTTGGCCGACGTCTGCGCGACGCTAGAGTCGGCTGACTCCAAAGTGCCTGTGGGCTTTCTCTGTAAAGTCTATAGGCATCTTACTGGTGAACCTTGCAAAGCCCCCAAACTTGCGAAAATCTATGGATTCCCTGTCGCTGGCAGCCTATTCCCGCTTCAGTGCTTGCTAGTACTAGAACACCCTGCCATTACCACTGGGTTTCTTAAAAGGTTTGAACTTTACAATCAGAACGACCATATGTCTGGCTTCGATATAGAGAAACGTTTGCTTATTGGTTTCAAAGACCGGAAACAGTCTGATACCAGAGAGCAGATTATTGAGCTAAACGATATATCGTTTAAAATCGTTCAAGACATCATTGACATCACTAGTCTTGGCAGGAGCAAACTACGCGCCCAAGACTGTGACAATTACCGGTATCTTTTCTTGACATCTCATAAAGCAGTCGCTCCTTTCAAGCTGGCAAGAGTCACTATTTGGAATGAGGATGTGTTTACAAATCATTCAGGCCTGCGTGGCGAACTGATCGCTCAGTTCTCCCCCCATAGCGACCTATCGGAAGGTGAGCTGGTTGAATTCATCAAACGTATCCGCCTGACGCGTATTCGCGACTCTAGAGCCGTGGAAATTTTCATCCAGACCAAAAGCTCAGAAGCAATGTCCAGAGCTCTTGGCCATGAACATTACTATCCTGATTTGCTGAGTCACTATCTCCCAGATTCAATCATGGCTTTCATAAAAGCACGCTGGATCCGCATCTTCCAAAAGGCGATGGTCTGTGAAGCAATGAAAGACAGCCCGCATCTGCTGAGAGTAACCCGATTCACAAATATGGAAGAATTGGACATCTTCTTGGAGAATCATCGCATCAAAGAGATCCCGGCCGAAGCAGCTGATCCTGAGCGTTCAGAGAGCCGCGAATCAGTGAATGGCAGTGAGGCCGTGTTGTCTATCGGAGTACCCTTTCTTGCTTCTTTGCTCTCGCTTGAAGCAGCTGTGAAGGCTTCACCTAATCGCGATCGTGTATGCGGAAAAGCCGAGTACTGGTCGTCGTTTGCAGACAAAATTATATCCGAAATCAACAATGGCTATAACCGGCTACTGAAAAAACACCTGGATGCTGCGGTGAAGCTGGTGGACGCTAAAAAAATGGAACCATTGATCTATGTTTCTACGCACTGGATATGAGTTTCTTGACGATTTCGGACCATTCAATGAATCGGCACATACGTCAGCTCCTTGGCTACTCAGCGACTTCCAAGAAAACGTCTGGAAAACTCAGACCAATCAAAAAAATGCAAACGAGCTAGATTGGGGCGTACGTCTTTGGAATGGAAGCCTCTTGACCGACGGTGAAAATGAGATTTTACTTCGGTCATTGAAACATCTGCTAATCATTGGTACGAACGGCGTTAACGAAGAATTCACCACTTTAGCTCCTGTTTCCCAAAACATGCGTCTAGCATCGACTTTGCGGCTCATTGACTACCTTTTGATAAATTCTGCCAGTCTTCAGCTCCTTCAATTTGGCCTAGCGGCCATGGATGTAGATGATCTGAAAGGAATACTCAACAATCTCGCCTCATCTTCGTTGTCGGAAGATTCCATTTATGCATGGCACAAGCGTGTATCGGCATATTGCAGTGGCCAGTTGAGCTGTATTACAGAAATAGAAGTACAGCGGATTTTTTCCGAGCATCCATCTATAGAGTTAATCAGTGACGATCAATATGAGGATCTAAAACTTGATATCGCGGCTGCAGATATTGCAAAAATCCGCGCCGCACTCATGAAGGCTGGCATGTATTACGGGAGTCGCAATCAAGGATTCAAAGTCAACACAAAGAGACTTTCTGAACATCTCTATCCAGATACCTTACGCGGGCGACAAACACCAAAATCCATATTGGAGGCGCTGAGCTTCTATCCATCCGAGGCTCCCTATAAACGGGAATTTCCGGGAGTCAAAGTCACCACCGGCGATTCGGAGACACTCCAGGATACTTTGTACTATTACTACCGATACACACTCGTAAACAGCGGCACACTTGCGACACTAGGTCTTCCCTCCCCCGCAGATACTGACACCATAAAAGAGTATACTCCGGAGGTCACCGAATCCTCTCGATTCAGGAGCGTTCCTTCAAATAATCTTTTGAAGTTATTCAGAAGCAGTCTGGCTTTCCATGTTGAGCATGGTAGGAAAATTCTAAATGGCTTCATCAAGGTAGCAGTACATTGCCATGACCATGACATCAAAATGTGCCGGTTGCCCGATGCGATTTTTTTGAAAATTATTGGCCCAGAGCTTGCCAGATTCGGCGTCAAAAAATTAGGGCTTTCGAGTCTGAGTAAAAACAAAATTAAAACTCCTCGTAAAGGCACTCGGAAAGAATACTACCAACGCTTGAGGGCCAACCATGGGTTACTTGAGCTCGTACACGTTTACTTGGGCTGTGTCCAACTGGTCGTTGGAATACTGATGGCCCGACGCGTAGACGAATTGGTTACTTTGAAAACTGAAAAGTGTTTGGACAAAACCAAATCATGGCTAGTGTTCAGCCGCGCCAAATCAACTCGGAGAGCCTTAGGGCTTAGACAGCGTGAGTCACGACCAATCGATGCAATTGCCGTCGAAATGATCGAAGAGCTGCGTCGATTCCAGAAGCTACTCAAGCGTCTGGGTGTTATCGATGGTATAACCGACCTTTTCGCGACACCTTCGCCCCATGGACACAATGGACTGCTCGACTGCTCACTCCATTCATACAACCGCCACCTGAACTTTGTCTGCGACTATTTCGAGAGCGATGTTACTGCCGCCGGAGAGCGCTACTACGTGCGCCAGCACCAACTCCGGCGTTTCTTCGCAATCATGTTTTTTTATACAAACAGCTTCGGAGAGTTGGATACCCTGCGCTGGATGCTCGGCCAAAGTGACGTGGAACACGTCTGGCGTTACCTCTCAGAGTGCCTGGAGCCTAAGGACATCCGCATGGCAGGCGCCCGTTACCTCACGGACCTTGCCATACACAAGCGTCTTGAGAACTATCAGAACTTCCAGGAATTGCTGTTTGGCGAGTTCGGTACCACCAGTTTTTCAATGGTGGACGAAAACCGGATCGAGGACTACCTCATGGGAATGCTGGAAGAAGGGAAAATCCGGATTGAGCCGAAATTTTTTAACGACGAGAACGGCAAGTCCATGAAAGTTCTATTCATTGTCAGCTGAGAATAAAGATGAGCACTTTGTCCAAGCGGGAACTGATTGATCAATCCATTGAAAACATCTTTAGATTACTTATAGAGGTGGGAAGCTCTCCGGGCAACTACGTCGATGCGGAGGAAATCCTGAACGCCTTGAAGAACCAGGGAAGCCTTTGCTCACTAAATATCGAGTTCACTATAGGTTATGAACAGCTCACAATACGCCCTATAAGCCTCAACACCTTGAAGCAAAGGCTTGCTGAGAATGGACTCGATAGAGACTTTCATCACTTAGACAAGCTCCGGATGCATGCCCTAAGTGCCATTAAGAGCTTTGCCGAAGAAATCGCCGCCCCAAAAAAGAGAACCCGATCAGCGCTTGAGGATCAAGTTGGGGAGCTTAGGTGTTCCATTGCAACCCTACACGCAGTGAACATGGTACTGGTACAGGCACTAGAAATTTGTCGCAGAGACCTTATCACAATTTCTGACACCCCCAGTACAGGACTGAGGCAAAAGAGAATCAAAGATGCAATCAATCGGATCATCAAAATATTAGGGTTAAACCCTGCCCCGTTCGATGACGTAACCGTTCTGTCTATGAAAAAACATTTAGAGCTGGTATCGAATGAAAAAGCGAATCGTTGACTATCCAAAATCACCTCAGCTTTTTACACCTATCCCAAGCTTAAAACTCTATGATTATTTGAGCCAAGGTAAGCTCCAGACGCTTGATGGCAATAACATGCCATTTATAACATGGCCTGATGGATCTCCCTGCCTTCAGGCGAATGCCTACATGATAAAAGTGCGTATGCAATCCGGACGCGGCGGGAATGGTCCATCAAGAGTGGGTAGCAAATGTGGCACCTTTGGAGACTATGCAGGCAAGGTAAGCCATCTAATCAGATTCTGCTACTATAACAAACTAAACTTTATATCACTTTCGGACGACGATTTTTGCGAGTTCATTGATGGGCTACGAGTTGAAACCAAACCAAACAACCCTCAGCAGCTAAAAAGAAATGAACGTACTATTATCAACATAGGCAAACGATGTTTGAACTTCTTGGCACATGTTGGGGAAATGAATCAAATCCATAATTTTGTTGGCGTCGGCGGAACAATCTCAATCGTAATGGTCGATTCTATCACCTACCGGAATGGCAAGGCATTCAAACATTCAAGCGTTCACCACAGGTCCTTCAGGACGGCTAGCGCAAAAAAAACTCGTAGGCCTATTGCCGACGCAACCATCGCAAAGTTACGCGAGGCGATTGATGAGATGTCGAGGTCAGAGTTTTTATGTAATCGTCGGCACCTGATGATTTCCTTGTTTGAGGAATTGGGTGCTCGACGGGGAGAGATCCAGCCTATCACTGTTGCCCAAATATTAGCTGTCAGCACATTGAAGAAACCAAAAATCCTCGTCACTACACTAAAGCGAGGAGGAATTGGATTGACGCGTGAACTAAGGCTAAGCCCTCCCTTAATTGATGACCTTTTACGTCACATCCGGGGTGATAGGCGTGACATCATGAAGCGATTCAAAGGCTTTCCTGACCATGGTTTTCTATTTGTCACCGAGCGAGGCGGACGAGCGCTCAAGACCGATACCTTCACGACAGAGTTTTCATTGATCCGACGTGCGGCAGGAATCGAAGAGCAAGCCTGTGCGCATCTGTTCAGACATGCTTACTGCACCAATGTCGTCGCCGATCTCATCGCTGAGACGAAAGCTCTCAGTCCGGACTCATTCAGACAAACACTGATGACCAACAAGATGTTGGCAGAGCATGCTATGTCCAGGACCGGACACGCAACTCTGGAAAGCCTGCTCGACTACGTAGATGCAGCCTTCCGAATCAAATCCAAATTTGAACAGGTCATCCATAACGTCGATGTTGTCAACTGCTATGAACGATACGAGCGACGGAGAAAGCGCCTGCTTCAAGACCTCAAAACTGGGAAACTCAGCAAGGAACAATACATAGAGCGCGAAGAGGTTCTGATGGCGGCTATGGATCGTGAACTTTTGAGGGCGTAACGTCTTACTCAAATACCCCATAACTCGTCCCCTATTTCGGCTCTGCAAAACCTAACTTGGTCCACCTCCTTTTGCGGCTGCTACGCAACGACGTCTCGATCGTAAGAGTCCGGGCATCCCGATTTGCGCAACTAAGATGATTGTCAACGATGGAGCTACAACTCCTCGATTTAATTCGCCCGCCGCGTCGGCAGGCAGGCGAGCGAGCGAGCGAGCGAGCGAGAACAACCTTAAAATAGGCATACGCCACATGCCCATTGAGCTCGGCTAACTGGATAAAATTCATCAACGCCGCCGCACGCTTTCTACTGCGAAATGACCCGGCAAGTACCAGTTCTACTATTACCCTAGATCGAGCTAAATAGAGACTACTGACAGAATCGGGTCAGACTAAGCCGACCGAGCTGAATGGATGAAGGCGATTAGGGCCGTGTAGTTAAATCGCCTATGGCCTCAAATCTAATGACCGCTTACGCTTGACCTTCCCTAAGTCTGCGTGACCAAAAAATGAGCACTTCGAGGTTCGCTAAATGACCATAACTGACAACCTATCGATCTAAGTGAGCAGCATCTCTTCGCAAGCACCGACAGGTACCCATGAGTTTTCACTACGATTGGAATTCCTTTCATTAAGAATGGAACCAGCCAACGATAGCCAGCCGTGTCGCGAAAACCTTAAACGCCAACATGGGTGCCGCTTGTGAAAAGTTTTATGTTGCGAAGTCGGACCATTGCTAGAAGAATTTCCGCGGTGTGGCGCTGAACAGCCGCACTCCGAAGCACACCTCCAGCTTGGCAAAACTCTTTCCCCGCAGTTAGTATCGCTCAAGCATCAAGCGCTATTGGCGAAGCAAAGCATTCGATCCACCCTATGGTTTCCATAGTTGTCACTGTAAACTTTTGGTTTACAGTCACCATCTAGGAGCTTTTGTAGTTAGGCAATCTGAGGTATCGGATTACATTGCGTCCTTCAGCCCAATGGTGCTTCGCTCTAACGTGAGGTCAGGAGCAAAATACCTTCCTCCTGAGACTCGGTGTCACAACTTCGGCGGTAGCAAAGGACTAAGTTTTGATAGAGTGCTCATCATACCTTCTGAGAACCAACTGAACTTCGTGTATGGCCTAGAGAATCCTTTTGGGGGCAAGGATTCAGAGGTCACCCAAAACAAGTTTTATGTGGCCATCACCCGGGCACGGTACAGCTTTGGTTTCGTAGTAGCAGACAAAAAGGCGGACGGATTGCCCTACCCCATTTGGCAAAAACCGATGGCGTGAGTTCTGGAAAACAGTGGATCCTGCGTAAGCGTCCAGTCAACACACCTTCCGAAACCGCCGAAGCGCCTATTCAGCCCACCTCAACACCGTTGAACGTTCTGGTGGTCGACGATCACCCGGCCAATCGCTTGCTGATGTGTCAGCAACTGGACTCTCTGGCGTAGAGATTCATTAGATTTTGAACCAGGGTCATTAAAAGCTGAATCGGCCCGCAGGAGCCCTACCTTCAACGACATTTACTTTGACTGAAGCTACCATTGCAGAAGCTGCTCTTGATCGATTACAACCCTTGCTAACGGGCAGAAATCGGCCAGTAGCGGACTCTCGGCAATCCGGGTCAGACTCCAGCTTGCGAAGAAGACACGTGATTTGGCGCTCTTCAACTTGACCATCGACAGCAAACTACGTGCCTGGGACTTAACCAAGCTGCGAGTCCGAGACTAGCCCATGGGGAACCTTTCGACGTGTCGTACTTTGAAGCGGTACTGCAAGTCGCGTTCAGATCTGGCTAACAAGTCATTATCAGTTACCCAGATGATCACTTCGCCAACATAGGCAGAGCACCACCAAAAACCCGCCTATCGACATCAGCGCCGCACAGAGAAAAATCGCGGCATAGCCAAATCCTGAAGCAATAAGCCCCATGACCGGCCCGGCCATCCCCACTGCAATATCAAAGAACAACGAGAGAGCACTGAGCGCCGAATTTCGGTTCGCGGGAGGAGTGCTCGCCAATGTCTCCACGCCTAGCCCCGGATAAATCCATGACACCCCTATTCCGGTCAGCACTCCACCGGCAATGGCCAGAGCAGGAGACGGCGCGAGCCATATCAGCAGCATGCCCAAAGTCTGTACAAGTAGGCACCCCCCCACCACGCGGTACCCCCTGTATCGCTGCAGTATCCCCGGCGACGACAAGCGCGCAACGATAAAACCCGCCCCGAAACCACTCAGGCAGTAAGCCGCGTGATCCCAGCTCAGGCTGTCGAAATACAGTGCGACGAAAGCGGTCAGTCCGCCAAACCCTACCGAGCTACAGACCAGAACGAGGCCATTGGGCATGACGGCGAACAGCACTCGATGAAAGGCCAGACGGGCACCTGCCACCAACGGCGCCGGACGCTTGCCCAGTGCCAAAACCAGGAACACCAATCCGAACAATACCGTGCACAACCCAACACTGGCGAGGCCCAGTGAATGGCGAAGCAACACACCCAATGGCGCGCCGACCGCCGTACCGCCGTAGGCCGCGATCCCATTCCACGACATGACCTGTGCTGCCCGAGGGGCACCACATAACCCGATGGCCCAGGTGCAGCAAGGCGTGGAGATCATGGCCGTGGACGCACCCAGCACCAGCCTGCCCAGCAGTAACAGAGTCAGGGTCAACCAGAGGTGGGTGGGAAGCATGATGGCGAGTGTCGTCAGGCTGCCGCTCACCATCAGGCCACCGAACCCACACACCACCGCGTATTTGGCTCCCAGTCGATCTGCTACACCGCCGGCCAACGGACGAGCCAGGAGTGTTGCCAAGTACTGCGAGCTGATCATTACACCAGCGAAAACTGAGGTCAGGCCCAAGTCATTGAGGACGTAGCCCGGCAACACCGCAAGCGGCAAGCCACTGCAGACGTAGGAGATAAAGTTGAAGACGATAATGGAAAGGATCAACCGGTTGCTGCGGATTGTCTTACCGTTGCCATGACTTAAAACAACGAACTCGCTCATCACTCATCCCGCTCTATACCCCGTACGACATCCGCCAGCAGCTGCGGGTGTGATACGAACGGCTCGTGCGCGGTATCTATCTCTATAACCACGCCAGCACCTGCACGTTGCGCAAAACGGCGCTGCCAGTCCACGGGCAAAATGTTGTCGCGCAGTGTGATGATGTAACTCGCCGGAATCATTCCCGAGTATCCCTCACGGCTGATGGAGTCTGTCGCCACACAGAGTGGCGTTGTGTCCTGGCTCACTTCGCCTAACAGCCAACCCAGGGTTTGCTCATCCAGGTCTTGACCGAACATGGCCACAGCCAGCGCTTGAGGAGTGGTTTGCGCGGGGTCCAGCGGCCAACCGACATGTTCCGGGCTCTCGCCGTGCAGCGTAGTGCCAAGCAACTCCAGAATGGATTGGCTTTCACTGGGCAATGCGCAGGCCAGGTACACCAGCTGCGAATACAGCTGAGGAGCGGCCAGCACCATCATCGGCAGCACGGCCCCAGCGATGGAATGCCCAAGCAACATGGCCTGGTTCACACCCAATGCATGCAGGTCTTCATTGAGTTCGTTGACCACATTGTCCAGCCGCAGGGATGCAACATCCCTACCACGCTTCTTGCCGCACCCAGGCATATCCAGAGTGATTACTCGTTCGAAACATCCGGGTTGCTGGTTTAACGCCTCCACAAAAGGCCCCCAACACCACGAGCCATGATTGCCGCCATGCAGCAACACTAAATCGGTCATGCGCACACTCCTTGCTGCGGGCGCCGGTGGTCCCTGTTCTGATCACTTGATTGCATAGCAGCCCACGGCGACGACGTACCCGTTCACACGCTGCAGAAAAGTCCTCTTGTATTCGTTCTGCCCGGTCATAGGGTTGCGCCATTGATAGGTGATCTCACCTGCTTCATGCGTATTCATTTGCTTGAGAATGTCCTCGCCAATCGGCTTGCCGTCGGTTGAGCGCAATGACTTGAAGTCGGTGCCGATCAGCCGGGGCGAAAAGCCGTGAGCGACGAACCGCTTGGTTTTCAGGTCCACCACAAAGGCGTAGAGATCATCCTGGGTAAGCTGCTTATCGTGCTGATTAATGAGCCCGACGGTGGTTTTCGCGTCGCTGGCAACTTGCGACGAAATCTGGCGCAGCAGCTGTTGTGCCTGTTCAGGGCTTGACCGTGGCATGTAATAACCCACGGAGATCACCCGGTCTTTCACACGTTGGTAATACACACGTTTACGCTCGACCTTGCCATGTTGCCAGTTCCACCACCGATACTCGGCACTACGCACAATGCCGTCGTCTGGCTGCGAAATGGCTTGCTGGAATGCAACCTTGAGGTCGTCGTCCAGAACGCTGACCACCGGTTTTCCGACCAGTGAAACCGAAGGCCCTCCGCTGGCAAGCATCACACCGGAGGTATCGACCACGTAAATGTACAGTTCACCATCGACATAGGCTCCCTGCCGGCTGAACTCGGCAAGAGCGGTGTCGCCCTTGGCTTTGTATTCGGCGACAGCTTTTACCAGCAAGGCGTTGGCACGCTGGGTGTCTGCATCATAGGCATCCACTGGTGCTTGTTGAGCGCCGACGACAAGGGAGACAAGACACAGGCCAAGCGCGGCGAAAGCTCGATACAGGCTCATTGTTGTTATTCCTCTGATGATTTTTCTGATGTCGCGATGACCCGTGAAGGTTGATTCGCGTCACCGAAGGTCCACCATCAAGTTATCGATAAGCCGCGTCTTACCGACGCGGGCCGCCACCAGAATGACTAGATGAACATCGCGACTCGTCACCGGATTCAAATTCTGCGCATTTCGGACTTCAAAATAATCCAACTCAATGCCGGCAGCTGTCATGCGTTGGCTACAGGCCAGTAACTGGCCCTCGTCTACCCGCTTCTCCCTCCGAATTGACGCAGCCATTTGCTTCAGACACGCGTAAAGAAGGGGAGCGGACGAGCGTTCGTCCGCATTCAGATAGCCGTTGCGGGACGATAATGCCAAGCCATCCGCCGCGCGGATCGTTGGTGCGCCGACGATGTCAGTGACCATATTGAGGTCCTTTACCAGCGAACGAATGACGGCCAGTTGCTGATAATCCTTTTCACCGAAAACCGCCACGTCTGGCTGAACGATGTTCAGCAGCTTGGCAACGACCGTCGCCATTCCGTCAAAGTGACCAGGGCGTGCCGCACCGCAAAGACCTTCAGACATGTTCGGCACACTGACGACGGTCTGGCTGAGCATGCCATCCGGATAGATCTGTTCGACAGTGGGGGCAAACAGCACATCACAGCCAGCGTTGACCAATTTCTCCCGATCGGCGTCGGGCGTCCGGGGATAGTTGGCCAGATCTTCATTTGCTCCAAACTGGAGTGGATTGACAAAGATGCTCGCGACGACAAAGTCAGCACGCTGCTTCGCGCAATGAATCAAGGCGATATGACCGTCATGCAAGTTGCCCATGGTAGGCACCAGGGCGACTCTCCTGTTTTCACCTCGTGCACGGGTCACGAGGGCACGAAGCGCGCTGACTGTTTCGACTGTCAGCACCGGTTCACACCCCTTGGGATAATTGAGCTTCGATTGCCGCAAGCAGCCGAGGATCATCAGCTGCGACATCCGAGGCGAAACGAGCAACGACAGTGCCCTGACGATCAATCAGGAACTTCTCGAAATTCCACAGCACGTCCGTCGTGTTTGCGGACTCAATGCCATACCCCTTCAGACGCTCCCGGAAAGGGCCCTCACCCGTAGTCTCAGGCTGCGCTTCAGTGAGCTTCGAATACAGAGGGTGCTGGTCGGAACCGACAACCGAAATTTTCGAGAACAGCGGGAAATGAACGTCGTAGTTCACAGAACAAAACTCGACGATTTCCGCGTCACTGCCGGGCTCTTGCTCCCTGAAATCGTTGGCTGGAAAACCCAGCACCTCCAAGCCCTGAGATTTTTTGCTTTGGTAGAGCTTCTCAAGGCCTTCGTATTGCGGGGTCAGCCCGCATTTTGAAGCGACGTTGACCACCAACAGGACTTTGCCCCGATAGTCGCCAAGGGTACGGATGCTTCCATCGATCTGCTTCAGCGAAATGTCGTAAAGGGAGTTACTCATCTGTTTGCCTCATGCAGTTGTGCTTCAAAGGGTACGGCCGATGATTTCTTTCATGATTTCCGAGGTGCCGCCATAGATACGCGCGACCCGGGCGTCGACCCAGGCACGGCTGATCTTGTATTCGCTCATGAAGCCGTAGCCGCCGTGTAATTGCAGGAACTCGTCGAGCAGCTTGCCCTGCATTTCCGATCCCAGCAGTTTGGCCATGGCCGCGATTTCCGGCGTCAGCTCACCGCGCATCACTTTGGCCAGGCAGTCGTCGACGAACACCCGCAACATGGTGGCTTGGGCCTTGGCTTCTGCGAGTTTGAAGCGGGTGTTCTGGAAGTCGAGTACCGGTTTTCCGAAGACCTTGCGCTCTCGGGTGTAGCCGATGGTTTCTTCCAGCAGCGTGTCGATGGATTGCGCAGCACGGATCGCGATGATCAGGCGTTCCCAAGCCAATTGATGAGTCAGGTATTTGAACCCCATGCCCTCCTCACCCAATCGATTGCCGACGGGTACTCGGACTTCATCAAAAAACAATTCGGCGGTGTCTTGCCCTTTCAGACCGATCTTTTCCAGCAGGCGCCCCTTGGCGAAGCCAGCTCGGTCTTCCTCAACACAGATCAGGGTCAGTTCTTTGGCCGCTGGATCAATCTTGGTGGCGGTGACCACCAGGCCAGCATTTCCGCCGTTAGTGATGAAAGTCTTCTGACCGTTGACGATGTAGTCGTCACCGTCACGCCGCGCCGAAGTACGCATGGCTCGCAGGTCGCTGCCAATGCCCGGTTCGCTCATGGCAATCACGCCAATCAATTCACCGCTGACCATGCGTGGCAGCCATTGCTGCTTCTGCTCTTCACTGCCATAGGCAACGATGTAAGGGGTGACGATTTCCGAGTGCGTGGTAAAACCCACGGCGGTGGCGTTGGCCCGCGCCAGCTCTTCGATCATCACTGCCGAGTGACCGAAGTCGCCTCCGGGGCCACCGTATTCTTCGGGCACCGTGGAGCATAACAAGCCGTTCTCACCGGCCTTGAGCCAGACTTCCTTGGGAACGATGCCGTTCTTTTCCCACTCATGCAGGTAGGGCACGATTTCGCGGTCGACGAAACGGCGGGCCTGATCACGGAACATGTTGTGGTCTTCTCGAAATACGCCACGCATTTTGCTTACTCCAGATCGATGCTTGTATTAGGCGATGAGTAATCAGCGGTCCTGGTAATTGGGATCGCGCTTGTCGACAAAAGCCGCCACCGCTTCATGATGGTCTTCGGTGTGATGCGCCAACGCCTGATACGCCGCCGACAATTCCAGCAGCGAATCGAGGCGCATATGTTGGCCTTCACGCAGCAGACGCTTGCACAGGCGTAACGCATGACCGGGATTACTGGCGATTCGTCGCGCGAGCGCCTGCGCTTCCGATTGCAGCGTTTCGTGGGTGCAGACTTGCTCGACCAGACCCCATTCCAGCGCCTTGGCTGCATCGATAGCGTCACCGGTAAAGGCCATAAGACTGGCTTTAGGGATACCAATGATGCGCGGCAACAGCCAGGCGCCGCCGTCACCCGGAACGATGCCCAGGCGCACGAAACTCTCGGCGAAGATCGCCTTGGGCGCCGCCAGCCGGATATCGCACATACAGGCAAGATCGAGACCCGCACCGATTGCCGGGCCGTTAACCGCGGCGATCACCGGGATATCCAGCTCATAAATCGCCAGGGGAATACGTTGAATGCCGTCCCGGTAGGTATTGCGCAGTTCATACGGCGAGCCGGCGAAAATGCCGCCGCGCTCGTGCATGTCCTTGACGTTACCACCAGCACAAAATGCGCTGCCATTGCCGGTGAGCACCATGACCCGTACCGACATGTCACGGCGCAGTTCAGCGCAGAGATCGACAAACTCCTGAATCTGCTCGCGCGTCGTCAGAGCATTGCGGGTATCGGGATGGTTCATGCGCACGGTGACGATGCCGCCCTCGCGCTCAATCTGTAGAAACGGGCTCATACCGGATTACTCGCGAGACGGGTTAAGGGTTGTTGGCCATGGCTGGTGAGCAACGGCCAGTATCCATCGCTGCCGCCTTGGCATATTTGAGTACCCAGGCGCTGACTCCAAAGGCTGGCCGAGCCGAATTCACTGCGCCACGCCCACAACCGACGGGTGAGCAGATGCAGCGGATATTCCTCGGTAAAGCCGATGGCGCCATGCACCGAATGGGCGATGCCGGCACCGATGCTGGCGGCTTCGGCTGTGCTGATTTTTGCCGCGGCAATGGTCAGCGCTGCGAGCCCCGAACTGGATTCCGTGAAAGCTGCCTCGGCCGCGATGCCGGCGGCGGCAGCCTGCTCAGCGAATACTGCGAGCTGTTGTTGAATGGCCTGGAAAGAACCGATCGGCTTGCCGAACTGCTTGCGTTCACCGGCGTAGTTGGCGGTCATGTCCAATAGCGCGTGCAATGCCCCGGCGGACTGTGCCGCGCGCAACATTGCGCCGCCCAACTCCAGAACATTGGCGTCCAGCCCGCCGGGTAGCGGCGCTTGCGCCAGTACCTGAGCGCTGGTGAAACCCAAATCATCGCGCGGTTCGCCCGCCACATTCAGACTCAACGTCAGCTCGCTCGCGGCGCTGCGCGGCAGCAGCACCACATGCGCAACGCCGGTTGGGCTATTGGCGATGGCGACGACCGCTTCAACGTTGCGCCCCCAAGGGACCGAACAGGCGGTGCCATAAACGCGCTCGCCATCAAGCACCAGATCGGAATTGGCGGCCACGCTGATGGCACCCGCCCTTCCCTCCAGGCCGGCCTTGCTCAGCAGCCAGTTACCGAGCAGGGCTTCACCCAAAGGTGCCGGAACTGAAAAGCGCCCAGCGGCACGGACCAACACATACATATCGGCCCAACTGGCTTCAGCGCCGCCCAGCGCTTCGGATACACCCGCCTGGGTGAAGCCCGACTCGTCCAGCGCGGCCCATAACTCGGCCGGCCATTCGCCGCCTTCACAACCCATCACGTAAGCCGGCGTCGCCAGATCGGCAAACAGGCGTTCAATCGTCGCTTCGAATATCTCGCGCATTATCGCAACCCCAGGCCGCGGGCAATGATGCCGCGCAGAATTTCACGAGTGCCCCCGCGCAGTGAGAATGAGGGCGCCATCTGTGTCAGGTAAGCCAGCACGCGTGCATGCTCGCTGCCGCCGTCCTGCCGTGGCTCGGTTTCCAGCAACAGCTGGGCAACCTCGGGGATTTCCTGCTCGAAGGCATTACCAAGGTCTTTGACGCAGGACGCCGCCCAGGCGGGATGTTCACCCGCTGCCAACTGTGCCGTGACCGACAACGACATATTGCGCAGCGTCAGCAGCTTGGCTGACAGTCGCCCGATCTCCCGCGCTTGTAGTGCGTCAGGGGTCTTGCCCACCGCGTCGATCAGTGTTTTCAACAGCGCCATGCAACTGAGGAACCGTTCAGGGCCGCTGCGCTCGAAGGCCAGTTCGGCGGTCACCTGATCCCAACCCTTGCCCTCAGTGCCAATCAAGGCGTCGGCGGGCAGCCGCACATTGTCGAAAAACACTTCGTTGAAGTGCTCGCCACCGGCCAGGTCGCGAATCGGGCGGATGGTGATGCCGGGCAGGCTCAGGTCGACGATAAATTGCGACATGCCCTCATGCCGGGCCGCTTGCTTCTCACCGGTACGCACCAGAGCAATCATGTACTGCGAATGGTGCGCGTTGGTGGTCCAGACCTTCTGGCCATTGACTAGCCAGCTATCGCCATCACGCACCGCAGTGCTTTTGATCGAAGCCAGGTCCGAGCCGGAATTGGGTTCGCTCATGCCAATGCAGAAGTAGCTTTCACCCCGGCAAATGGCTGGCAGGTAGTGCCGTTTTTGTTGCTCGGTACCGAAGCGATTGATCAGCGGTCCGCTTTGCCGGTCGGCGATCCAGTGGGCCGATACCGGCGCACCGGCGGCCAACAATTCTTCTATGATCACGTAGCGCGCAAAAGGACCCGCCTCGCCACCACCGTAGGCTTTGGGCAAGGCCATGCCGACCCAGCCTCGCGCGCCGAGTTTCTTGCTGAATTCAGCGTCGAAGCCCATCCAGGACTGCGCACTCAAGGTGGGTGGGTAATCGGCCAGTGTGTCGAGAATGAACGCCCGCACTTCGGTGCGAAGCGCTTCCGCCTCGGGAGGAATATTGCTGTAGGAAAATTGACTGATGGCCATATGCGCTCTCTAACGCTGAACACAGGCGCAATCGCTTCGAACGAAGCGACCACAGAACGGCAACCGCTCCACAGTCGCCGTTGGCCGGCGACTGTAGGAACAGCGGCAACTTACAACGCGGTTTGCGCGTCAGCGTCGGCGAACATCGCATTGATGTCGCCGGAGGTGACCGGCTTGTTGTCGTGGCGACCGTGATCGGCACCACCTAAGCCCAGGGCTGGCTCGATGCTGACGTGCGTGGCCTGAGCCCGCAGCGCGCCGACCGTGCAGTTTTCCCGCCCATGGATGGAGAACGGATCAAAGGAAAACTCACGCATGGCGTTCAGGTGAGTGACCTTGTCGATCATCTCTTTGGGCAGGTGCTGCAACCCTTCCCACGCGGTCTCCGGAGAGTTTGGCCAGGTGCAGTCGGAGTGCGGGTAATCGCTTTCCCACGTGACCATCTCGGCGTTCAAGTAATCAAGGTTCTTCAGGCCGAAATTATCTTCGATGAAGCAGGTGATGAAGTGCTTGTTGAAGATGTCGCTGGGCATCTTCCCGTCGAAGTTGGAATTGGTCCACGCGTTATGGTGACGGTGGGTGAAGTCAGCACGCTCCAGCAAATAAGGAATCCAGCCGATGCCGCCTTCGGAAAGGGCCATGCGCAGGTCGGGGAATTTCTTCCACATCGGCGCCCAGATCCAGTCAGCGGCGGAGTTGGCGATGGAAATCGGCATGGAGGTGATCCAGGCGTCGATAGGCGACAAATCCGAAGCGTGTTGAGCTTTCACGCCGGTACCGATATGGCAGCAGATCACCACCTTGTTATCGCTGCAGGCTTTCCACAGCGGGTCCCAGTAATCGCTATGGATCGACGGGTAGCCATGAATGGCCGGGTTGTCCGACAGCGAAAGCGCGTGCACGCCCTGTTTGGCCAGACGTTCGACTTCGGCAGCGGCGGCTTTCATGTCCCACCACGGCACGATCATCAGCGGAATGAAGCGGCCTGGCGCAGCGTTGCACCAGTCGTGCAAATGCCAGTCGTTGTAGGCCTGGATGGCTGCCATCGACACATCGCGGTCAGCGTGTACCTGGAAACGTTGGCCGGCAAAGCCCGGGAAGGTGGGGAAACACAATGAACCGAGCACGCCGTTGGCGTTCATGTCGTCGACGCGGTCCTTGATGTTCCAGGTGCCACGGCGCATCTGGTCGTAGCCCAGTGGCTCCATGCCGTATTCCTCTTTGGGTCGACCAACCACGGAGTTAAGGCCCATGTAGCCAGTGGCCTGCTCCTCGAAGACCCACACATCACGATCACCCTTTTTGACCACATGCGGCTCACGCCCCTTGAAACGGGCAGGCATGTGGCGAGCAAAAGCATTCGGCGGCTCGATCGCGTGGTCATCGACGCTGACAAGAATCAGATCTTCAACTTTCATTGTTTTCCCCTTCGCATTCGGGCTTGTTGTTGTGCCTGAATCATAGTGCACATCACCAACTAATTAAACACATTTTTTGAATGTGTTCATATTAATTCAAGCACACAGTCCATCAGTCCCACAGCACGTGCAGATAGTGCGGACCGCGCAGCTGTGCGCCGACGATCTGCGGCCCGGGTTTGTCGGGGTCGAGACGGATGTTGGGCATCAGGTCGAGGATTGCATTGAGTGCGCAGTTGATTTCGGTTTTGGCCACGAACTGACCGATGCACATGTGCGGGCCAAAGCCGAAGCCAAACGATGGTTTGGGTTTGCGGTCGATGTCGAATTTATCGGCAATTTCGAAGGCGTCTTCGTCGCGATTGGCCGAGGTCACTATGCACTGCACCATTGCCCCTTCAGGGATGGCTACACCGCGAATCTCCAGGTCCCTGGCGGCCTGACGCACCTTGAAGGTGGCCACCGGCTCAAAGCGCACCGCTTCGTCGATGGCTTTGTTCACCAGGCTGCGGTCATTGCGCACCCGCTCCAGCACATCCGGGTGTTGCAACAGCAACGACATCAAAGTGCCGAAGGTGCGAGTCGTGGTTTCGCTGGCGGCCGGGAGCAATGAGCGTACAAAAGTGGCGATTTCATGATCGTCCAGCGACCGTCCTTGATACTCCGCGTTGATCAGCCGGCTGATCAAGTCATCGCCCGATGCGCCCTCAGCGCGACGCTCGGACACCACGACTTTCACTACGTCGTACAAAGCTTGTGCAGCTTGCATCGCGGCGCCACGGGCGGCGGCGGCTTTTTCCGGATCGACTTGCGGGCCGGCAAGGATGGCCAGCGCCCAGGCTGCGTACTGCTCGATCTGCTCGGGACGGTCTTCGGGAAAGCCGATCAAGGAGTAAATCACCCGGATCGGAAAATACAGGGCAAAGTCCATCAGGTCGGCGCCCTTGGCCGGCACCATCGGTTTGAGATACTCCTCACGAATCACGCGATCGATCTTGGTTTCTTTCCAGCGATTCACCGTCTCGGGCATGAATACCGGTTGCAGCAGGTTACGGATGTTCTTGTGAGCATCCCCGTCCATTGCGGTAAGGATCAAGCCATCGAAAAACGCACCCAGCCCCTCGGCGATGAAACCACTGGTAAAGGTGCCGGCGTCACGCATGACCGCCATGACATCGTCGTATTTGAACAGTGTGAAGGTCGGCCGGCTGGCATCCAGGCCGGCAATCGATGGCACGCCCAGACTCGCCATGAAGTTGCCTTGCAGCACGGGCGAATTGGCGCGCATATCGCGGTAGGTCGCGTGCAGGTCGATATCGCTGGTACCGCGATAATTACTGGCTACATCGGTGAAAGCCTTCGTCAGGTCGTTCTGCGCCGGTGTGGACATGATCGTCTCCGCTATTTTTGTCATTATTTTTTGTCAGGCAGCAGCTGAAGGCCCTGCCTTCTGGCTGATAATAGGCCCGACTGGACCTGCATTGGACACTTATTAATTATTTGATCAACTATTTGTACTGCGAGACGTGTCAGTAGGCCTGCTGCACCAGTGTCATGCGGCCACCCGCCAACATCAGCGCGCAGTACAGCCCCAGCTCTGCCACTTGGGCATCAGAGAAAAACTCCCCGAGTCGCAAGAAATGCGTGTCGTCGATCTCCAGGTAATCGCTGGCAAACAACTCGGCATAACGCAACGCGGCACGTTCGGCTGGCGTGAAGGACTCGCGGTCTGTGGCCATGCACGCAATATCCTCTTCCGTCACTGCGTCGGACTTGCGCGCCAGTTGGCAGGCCTGGCAAGTGGTGATGCTGGCGATTTTCAGCCGCACCAACTCGCGCAAACGCTCATCAAGCAGGCTGTCGCTGTGCAGGCTCTCCATCAAACCCAGCCAGGCCAGGGCTACCTTGGGTCGGTGAGCCCAGACCTGCACCGGTGTCGTTGAACTGAGCATGCGACTGCGCCGGCCCCGCTCCACCGCGTCTTGCAACGCAGCCGGCATGGCATCCAGCGGGATCAGCGGTAGGCGCGCCATATCAATCGAGCCGTTCGATGATGGTCGCCGTACCCATGCCGCCGGCGCAGCAAATAGCTTGCAGGCCAAAACGCCCGCCTCGGCGTTCAAGCTCGTTCAACAAGGTGGTCATCAATCGTGCACCACTGGCACCCAAAGGATGACCGAGTGCAATAGCACCACCGTTGACGTTCAACTTGTCGTGCGGCACACCTGTCTCCTGCATCCAGGCGAGCGGCACCGAGGCAAACGCTTCATTGACCTCGAACAAGTCGATGTCGTTGATGTTCAGCCCAGCCTGGCTCAACACCTTTTGAGTGGCAGCAATGGGGCCGGTGAGCATTAATGTCGGATCGGAGCCGACGGTGGTGAACGCAACAATCCGCGCTCGAGCCCTGAGCCCGAGTTTTTTCGCGGTTTCGGCACTCATCAACAGCAATGCCGCTGCTCCGTCGGAGATCTGTGATGAGTTGCCAGCGGTGATTCGACCCGTCTCCGGACGAAAACTTGTTTTAAGCGTCGCCAGCTTTTCCCGCGAAGTATCACGACGAATGGTTTCATCCTGGCGCAACACAACAGCGGGCTCCGTCAGCACCTGCTCACGTAGCGCCTCGACCGCAACCGGCACTATTTCATTATCGAAATAACCGGCATCGGACGCCGCGGCAGCGCGTTGATGGCTGGCGAAAGCGAAATCATCCAGCGCATCGCGACTCAGCGCCCAGTTGTCGGCGATACGCTCGGCAGCCTCGCCCTGACTGGTCAGTTCATAGCGTTGCGCTGCCATCCAGCCAAACGCTTCGCCGTGGATTTCACGGTTACTGCCCATCGGCACGCGACTCATGTTTTCCGCGCCACCCGCCACCACGATATCAGCGGAACCCGCCGCGATAGCGCCAACGGCCAGATGCACGGCCACTTCGCCCGAACCACATTTGCGGTCGATGGTCAGCCCCGGCACGGTGACCGGCCAACCGGCACCGAGCAAAGCCGTGCGGGCAATATTTGCGGACTGTTCGCCAATTTGCGTGACATTGCCGAAGATCACGTCATCAATCAGCGTGGGCGACACATCGACCCGCTCCAGCAAGCGACTGATCACCAGCGACCCCAGGTGATCGGCGCGTACGCCAGCCAAGCTGCCGCGGAACTTGCCGATCGGCGTGCGGACCGCATCTACAATGACGATGTCTTTCATAGCGCACTCGCCTTGAGCCCTGAACCCGGAACCTGTTTACCCTCTTCATAGCGGTAAACCCCCTGCCCTGACTTGCGTCCCAGTCGCCCGGCAGCAACCATTTTGATGATCAAAGGGCACGGCCTGAATTTCTCACCCAGGGTCTGGTGCAGATAGCGCAGAACAGCCAGCCGGGTATCCCAACCGGTCAGGTCACCCAGTTCCAACGGGCCCATCGGATGGTTGAAGCCCAGACGCAGTGCCGTGTCGATGTCTTCGGCGGTCGCGGTGCCTTCCTGCAGCATCCACATCGCCTCGTTACCCAAAAGGGCAGACATGCGACTGGTGGTCAGTCCTGGCGATTCGTTGACGATGATCGAGGTTTTGCCAATCCGCTCGCAGAGGGCGCGAGTGCGCGCCACCACCTCATCACTGGTCGCCAACCCCCGCACGAGCTCCACCAGTTTCATTTTGTGCACGGGGTTGAAGAAGTGCATGCCGATCACACGATCTGCACACTCCACTGACGCCGCAATTTCGGTGACGCTGAGGGCCGACGTATTAGTCGCGATAATCGCGTCCGGCGCCAGCAGTGGCGCCGCCTGCGCGAGCACCGCCTTCTTCACTGCCAACTGCTCGGAGACCGTCTCCACCAGCCAATTGGCACCACTCGCCGCTTCACTCAAGTCGCTGCAGGTCAGCAGATTGGCCAACGATTGCTGGGCTTTTTCTTCGCTGACTTTGCCCAGGCGCACGCCATCGGCGAGGATTTTTTCGATGCTCGCCCTGGCGTTCGTCAGGGAGGCGGCATTGGTATCGACCAACACCGTGCTGAAACCTGAGCTGGCGAACGCATGCGCAATACCGGTGCCCATCAGACCCGCACCGACGACGACTACTTTTTCTTTATTGGCGTTCATGTTTGGCTCTCGATTAGGCGCGGTTCTTTTTACTGACCACATTGCGCAACGTGCCAATGCCTTCGACGCTGGCTTCGACCACATCGCCTTCCTTGAGGAACAGACCGGTGCCCATCCCCACTCCCGCCGGCGAACCCGTGAACAACACATCGCCACAGGCAAAACTCGAGCGCTGCTGGACAAAGCGGATCAGATGATCAACGCCCCAGGTCATTTCACCGGTGGAGCCGTCCTGGCGCGTTTCGCCATTGACTTTCAAGGTCAGGCGCAGCGTCGGTGACCCTTGCGGAAATTCATCCTTCGTGACGATCCAGGGACCCAGTCCGGTGGTTTGATCTTGGCTTTTGGCTGCGAACAGATCCATGCCAATACCCGCCGGCCCGCTACGCTGCAGGTCTCGAGCGCTGACGTCATTGCCGACGGTGTAACCGAGCACGCAAGCTAGCGGGTTTTCCAGGTCAATATCGTCAGTGCCGATGACCGCTACCAATTCAACTTCGTGATCGAGCTCTTCAGTCAACGGTGGAAAGCGGATCGGGTCATTGGCGCCAATCAGCGCGCCATAGGCCTTGAGAAAGGCGACTGGCTGGGACGGCGCACTCAATCCAAACTCCACCAAATGCTTGGCGTAATTGGCGCCTGCCACGACCACGCGGTTTACGGGCTCTATCGGTGGCAACAGGCGAACTTTGGAGAGTGGCAGCGCTGGGCCGGCGAAACGCAACGAACTGATGCCGCGTCCGGCAGCCACGCCGGGCGCCCAGTCTTTGAAATTGCCGGAAATCGGCGTCACCTGATCTTGGGCGACATCGACCACCGCCCAAAAAACGCCCGTTTCAAAATACTCACATCGCGCCAGTTTCATCAAGCACCTACCTTGCCCAACTTGGCAGGATCGATGTGCAGCAAACGGCATGCGTTTTCGTAGCGAATCTTGCGCAAGTCGGCGTCGGACAACTTCAGGCCATGGGTCAGGTCATGACGCACGGCATCACTGCCGCCGAAGTTGCTGCCGTACAACACATGGTCTGCACCGATGATATCGACCAGGGCCTGGCGCATCGGCACTTCATGCAGCTCTACGTCGAAGTAGAAGTTTTTCATGTATTCAAGCAGCGGCTTTTTGTTGTATTTGACGTCGAGGTTTTCGTTGGTCTTGGCCAGACGGCCGAGCTGGTACGGGACATAGCCGCCACCATGGGTGATGTACACCTTCAGGTCGGGGAAGCGATCCAGCACGCCACCGCAAATCAGGTTCCAGAAACAACGGCTTTCGTCGTACTGCATGCCAACGATAGCGGTGGTTTCGTAGCGGTCGTCGTTGGCGTTCTTGCCCCAGGTCACCGATTGGTTGTAGCCGTGAATAAACATCGGCAGGTCCAGGTCGCAGAGGGTTTTCCACACCACGTCGAGTTCCGGCGAATCGAACTCCAGGCCGCCGAAGTTGGCGCCGCCAGCGACCAGACCTTTGGCACCCAGTACGGTGCAGGCGTAGCGCAATTCAGCCGCCGCCGCTTCTGGCGCATTCAAAGGCACGTGAGCCCAGAACATCAGTCGATCAGGGGCTGCAGAGCAGTATTCCGCCAGCGTCTCGTTGACGGTGCGGGCGAAAGGTACGGCGAATTCGGCTTCGGTCCAGTACATGTAGCAGTGGGACGGAACGGAAACCACCTGCAGGTTTTGTCCCGCTGCGTCCATGCCAGCCAAGCGCACTTTCGGATCAGCCCAGCGCGCAAAATACTCTTCAAGCTTGGGACCCTTGCCGGAGCGCACGGCAGCCTTACGCTCTGGCGAGCCAAGACCGAGAATCCAGTCACCTACACGCAGCTTGATATCGCCATCGGCGTGCTGCTCGAAGAACGGGCCCCAGTGAGGGTGCTGGTTGTAATAGCCAGGGTGCGGTGCGTGGGCGTGAAGATCGATAAGCATGTCTAGGTACCTCGAAGTTGGCACTTTTTGTTGGTTATTTGTGCGGTGCCTTCACGTGGCCTGGTTCACGTTGCCACGAAAAGGGGAAGCCGACGGCTCACTGCCAAGACCAGAGCTTAAGATTAAATTGAGCAGAAATCAAAATACTGTTCAAATTATTTTATCGACGCACGAAGAGGCCTGACCCAGAGCCTTCAACCCGAGTCGGAAAAATGCTTGCAGGGGTGCAAAACTTCGAGTCAGTCTCGAAAAAGAGTGGAATGCAGGCGGGGAAAAATTAGCGTACGGAAACGCAAAGCCCCCGATTATACGGGGGCTTTGGATAGCGTGATGGGCAGTGCTTTAAGGTCAGCGACGGGTGCGCGAGGTAGACCCCATGATCAGCGCACCCAGGAGTTTTTTCACCCGGACCGGGAACAATCGACGCCCCGCTGCTTCTGGTACGAGGATTTCGCTCAACACGTACCGAATGATCATTTCGCAGATCAGTTCACGGTCAAGGCGCACCCCGAGTCGCTCGTCCCAATCGTCGAAAACGATCCCCAGGCCATCCTGAAAGCGCACGATCGAATCGTGGAAAATCCGTCGGAAGAAACCCAGCGCGTAGTCGGGAGCAACCACCAGAAGACGCCGCGCCCGACTTTGTTCCAGGTAGTTGTCGAGATAGGCAAACAGCGCATTCAAGCGCGCTTCCGGATCACTGATGTGGCCGAGTTCTTGGGACAGCGAGCTGTGAAAACTTTCGCGCTTGTGGCGCGAAAAGGTGTCCAGCAAGTCTTCTTGCGAGGCGAAATAGCGATAAAAGGTGCCACGGGAAACGCCCGCGACCTGGCAAACATCCAGGATCGAAATACGATCCGCGCCAGACATCAGCACGACTTCTTCAGTGGCCTTGAGGATGTTGGCAATGGTTTCTTCCGAACGGCGATTCGGCTTGACCTTGGTGCCTGCCACAGAGTTGGCGGCAGCACGGCGTTCTACGGGTTTAACCGGGCTCGCCCCAGCATCAGGCGCCGCATTTTTTTTGGATCTGGGAGCCGGCGCAGGCGCGTCTGCTTTCTTGGATGCGGCTTTTGGCATGGAGTGACGGGCTCATGAAGAGTAAGAATTGTGCAACGTTAACACAGGATCTGTGCATAAATAACACTATATGTTCAACTTTTAGCTAAAGACATTTGCGAAGTTTGTATTTAGAATCGAATTCTCTCTTCAAAATAAAATCAGGCAACCCGACCGGTATGGGTGCCTAAAAGGAGAAAACTGATGGGCAGCAGTGGAAATCCAGACACCTGGGCAGTGGGAGAACGAGACACTGTCATTGATGCGTTAGATCGTGCGGTAGCAAGGCATCCAGACAAAATATTGCTGGATTTCAGTGGTGAGTTATACACATATGCTCAGGTTGACTCACTCTCGACCAAGATGGCCAACGCACTGGCCACCCTGGGCGTCAAAGCCGGTGAAACCGTGCTGACGATGCTGGACAACAACATCGATGCCGTCACCACCTGGCTGGCCATCAACAAGCTCTGCGCTGTAAGTGTGCCGATCAACACCGCGCTCAAGGGCGAGTTTCTCCGCCATCAGATCGCCGATACCGGCACTTCAGTGGTGATTTGCGAATCGACCTACCTGCCACGCATCACCCCGCTCGCCGCACAACTGCAGGACGTCCACCACATTCTTCACCGTGGCACGCTTAAGGCAGTACCTGATTGCCCGATTCGCATTGCGCCACTGGATGAATGGCGTGGCCATGACGCCACCCCACTTGCCAATAAACCGCAACCTTCAGACCTTGCCTGCCTGATTTACACCTCGGGTACCACGGGCCCTTCCAAGGGCTGCATGATCAGCTACAACTTCATGTGCAATCTGGCGCGCCTGCAACTTCGCGCCGGCCCCGCCAGTGCCGACGACGTCACCATCACGCCGCTGCCACTTTTCCACATGAATGCACTGTGCGTATCGATCATTGCCAGCATTCTGGTGGGTGCGCGCGCCGCCATTCTTGCGCGATTCTCGGTCTCGAATTTCTGGCCGGAAGTGGAGCGCTCGGGCGCGACCATTGCCTCGATCCTGGGCGGCATGGGCGGCCTCCTCGCCCAGGCGCCAGATAACGAAGCGATGTTGCGCTGCGTGGGGCAGATCCATACCGCCCGTGGCAACCCTTACACCGAAGACACCAAGAAGATCTGGCGCGAGCGCTTCGGCACCAGGCTGGTAGGCGGCAACGGCTATGGACTGACCGAAGCCTGCGTTATCACTTCGCTGGCTGCCGGTGAATACGCCGCGCCCGGCTCGTCGGGTAAACGTATTGCGGATTTTGACGTCAGAATCGTCGACGACCTCGATCAAGAAGTGCCGCCCAACTCCCCTGGCGAAATCGTGGTGCGTCCGCTCCGTCCGGACATCATGTTCCAGGGCTACTGGCGTCGCCCGGAAGACACCCAGAAACTGATGCGCAACATGTGGTTCCACACGGGCGACGTTGGCAAATTCGATGATGATGGCTTCTTCTACTTTGTCGACCGCAAGAAGGACTACATGCGTCGCCGGGGAGAGAACATTTCCAGCTTTGAAATGGAAGCAGCCTTTGCTTCTCACCCTGCACTGGCCGAGGTGGCGGTGCACGCCGTGCCTTCTGATAAAGGCGAGGATGATGTGAAGGTGACTGCCGTACTGCATGAAGGCGTGACGCTTGAGCCGGAGCAACTGTTCCATTGGGCCACCGACTCGGTGCCCTACTATGCCTTGCCGCGCTATATCGAGTTTCGCAGCAGTTTGCCGAAAAATCCGCAGGGACGAGTGTTGAAGTATTTGCTGCGTGATGAAGGCAAGACCCAAACAACCTGGGATCTGGAAACTACTTCGATTGTGGTGTCCAAAAAGTAATTTTCCTGGCCGGCATGTGTCGGCCACCCAATGTCGAAGCCCGCCTTGCAGCGGGCTTTCGCGTCTCTAGGGCCTTGGTGTCGCCTTTGCAGGAGTGAGCTTGCTCCTGCATTAATCGGGTGAACTCAATACTCGCGTACGGGAATACCTTTGGGGCGGGAGTTATAACCGGGCAGATGAAGGCCACCATCGACGTGGATGGTTTCACCCGTGATAAACCGCGACATCTCGGACGCTAAAAACACCACCACCGGCCCAATATCCGCCTCAGGCTCGCCACAGCGTCCCAAAGGACGCATCGATGCGGACATTTCGGCAAACCCCGGGTTCTCCGCAGCAAGCTTGTGGAACGTGGCACCCATCGCGGTAGGCGCGATGGCATTGGTTCGAATGTTGAACCGCCCCCATTCAGAGGCCGCGCTGCGAGTCAGCCCCACGATCGCTGCCTTCGCCGTATTGTAGTCGCCATGCAACCAGGCACCGATCTCGATATCGATGGAGTAGAAGTTGATAATCTTGCCGCCACCCCGCGCTTTCATGTGGGGCAGCGCGGCCTTCATCGCCCACCAGGCCGCCCACACTGTAGAACCGAGGGTTTTCTCCAGCATTGCATCGGTCTTCTCTTCGAGAAGAACATTGGGCGTTGGTGCAAATGCGTTGTTGACCAGAATGTCCAGCCCACCAAACTGATCAACGGCCAATTGCACGGCGGCTTCGATATCGGCCTTGCTGCACACGTCAGTCTTGATGAACATCGCTTGGGCACCCAGCGCTTTGAGTTCGGCGACTACGGCCTCGCCACTGGTGACATCCAGCTCGGCGACCACCACGGCAGCGCCCTCTTTGGCAAAGTTCAGCGCGATGCCGCGGCCTATTCCGCCACCTGCACCGGTAATCAACGCGACCTGTTCGTTTAGCAGTGCCATAGCCACTCCATTTCTTGTTTTTTAATGAACATTATTGGTTATAGTGTTCAAATATAGCTGATTTCGTCAGCCAGAACAGTACTGAAACAAGGATATTGAGGATGAGTGTATTTCGTCGGCGCGTGGACATCATTGCTCATCCTGGCAATGGCACGGGTGAAGTCCGCGCCACCCTGGAGGACGACTTCCATCACTTCCGTGTCTGGGTCTGCCACCATGAAGGTGAAGTCACCGCCATTGGCGGTGAAGCGCTGCGCTACCCTTATTCCTTGTGTCCGCAGGCTTGCGATCAATTACAGCAGCTGCTGGGTATGAAACTGGACCGGATAGCCCACTCCGTCACCAGACAGACCGATGCCAGTCATCAATGCACCCATCTGCTGGACCTGACGGGCCTTGCCGTCGCCGCTGCCGCACGAGGTACCCACCAGCGCCGATATGACGTCAACATCGGCCAGCGCATCGCCAACCGCACTCGCGCCACGTTGATACGGGACGGCAATGAAGACCTGACCTGGGAAGTCAACGGCACCCTGATCGAAGGACCTTCACCTTATTGCGGCATCAACCTTCGCGAAGGCATGGCACGCTGGGCACTGAATACCCTCAATGAAGAAGCCGCCGAAGCGGCACTTTTACTGCGCCGCTGCACCCTGATTTCCATGGGGCGCGCGTACAACCTCGACGAGCAGATTCACGCCGCCACCACCGCTCTTTGTTACAGCCAACAACCCGAACGCGCGGAGCAGGCATTGCGCATGAAGGGCTCGACCCTGGACTTCAGTCATGAACAGCTGAAATTGTGCGCCCAGGATCAGGAATGGCTGAGACAACGGCACTAGTCGATCCGCTCTTGCGTCAAGAGCAATGCGGCCAATGCTTTCAAAGCACGGCGATCCGGGTTCAACCCAGACCGCCGATACGAACTAGAGGAAGACCGCCAGATTGGGGGTTCCGAGCACCGCTTGGTCGATGATGACTTCGCGCCGCGCCAGCTTGAATCCCGCCTCACTCAGGCGCAGCACATCCCGCCGTTCGCCACTGATGATGTCGACATGGTGGTCTTTGAACCGGCTGCGGGTCAGTAGCAGATAACTGGTCACCACGAACTCATCGCTCTTGTCGGTTTCTTCGACAAACACGTTGGTCACCAGACGCCGGGTACGCGAGGGAGGGTCTTCCGCCCAGGCGCTTTTGCCAGACAGGCGCAGGATTCGGCCCATGATCGAGCGGTAGTCATCGTGGTAATGCTGAACGCTGCGCACGATGGTGGTTTTTAACTCGGCGGCCAAGCGCGTCTGACGCAGCGGCACGGTGTACACCAGGTCGGTGTCCAGGCGTTCGGCCCACTCCTGCAGGCGAATCTGGTCAAGCAGCGTGGCCTCCTCGTAGAGGAAGGTCACCACATCGTTGTAAATCGGCGAACCCACCGGTACTCGCTTGGTACCGACTGGGGAACCCGGCTGGATATCCTCCACACCGCGTTGTTGAACCTGAGCCATGAGTCATTCCCTCACTTTTATTCTTGTGAATGCTGATACCAGCGACGGCGGCCCGCGAGGGCCGCGATCAAACCAGGCGTGACGGACGCTTACTGGTCGTCCGATGCAGTCATCAGCTCATGCCAGTACAACCACCAGTGCCACTGGGTATCGTCCTTGGTAAAGCCTTCGTTGACGATGCCCGGGCCAGGCCAGCCCTCCGGTGCGCCCGTTTCAAAGACCGCCTGGTATTTCATCGTGCTCTTGCGGCCCATCGCGCCTTTGGCGGCCAGGGTCATGTGCGGCCAGGTGTCGGAGTCATCCTGCTCAACCATGCCGGACGTGCCGAACAGCTGGATGGTTTGCTTGAGCATCTTGTCGCGCAGTTCCGGGGAAGCGTCTTTCTCAGCAAATACCCAGTTGACGAACTCGAGCTTGTCCGGACCTTGCGGCACGTAGGCGTGCAGGGTCATCGAGCCGACGACAGTGCCATCCGGCTGCGGAATGTAGACAAAACCGAAAAGAATGTTCGGGAACATCCCACCGACTTGCGGCGGCATGCTGGTGAGCACTTTCAACTGATCTTCGGTGAGATTGCGTGCCAGCTGTTCGACCATGTCGGCGGTCATGCCGGCAGGCGGCAATGCTTCGAGCTTTTGCTGCACACTCAACTCTGCCGGATCGAGGCCGGTCAGGCGCTTGATCTTGCGCGCCAGGTCGATGCAGCGCAGGGCATGGCCATGGGGTGAGCTGATCTCGACGCCGATCATTTCCGGGCTGAGGTCGGCTGTTTCGCCCTCTCCTTTCTTGGCGTAGTTACCCACTTCACCCAACCAACGATGCAAGGTCAGTGTGTGGAAACCGTCGGCCGCCGATTGCTCGCCAGCCGTTTTCCAGTTGGCGTTAACGATAAAGCGCTGCGGTGGACCGAGTACTTCCATGCCCTTGTCGGAACGGCAGAAGAGCATGTCGTAATACCACTTGGCATCGCCGAGGAATTCGTCAAACGACGGCCCGTCGATATTCCAGGTCGCGAAAACCAAACCGCCATACAGTGTGACCCGAGCCTTTTTCAGGCCCAATTCTTCTTTGGGCAGCATCTTGCCGTGCATGCATTCACGCTCGACAGGCGAGCCGACGAAGTCACCATTCGGGCGGAAGGCCCAGCCGTGATAGATGCATTTATGAATTTGCGTGTTGCCGCAATCGGCAGTGCTGATGCGCATGCCGCGGTGCGGGCACACGTTGAGGTTGACGTACACCTCGCCCTCTTTACCACGGGCAACAATGACCGAGTCGGAGCCCAGGTCGCGGACCATGAAGTCTCCGGAATTGGGAATCTCCGACTCGTGACCCAGGAGTACCCAGATCTTGCCGAAGATTTTTTCCATCTCCAGCTCGTAGATTTCGCGATCGGATAACACGCGCATTTGTACTTCACGGCTAGAAGGATAGATGAGGTCCGAGACCTTGGTTCCATCAGACAATACGGGGCTTGTTCTTGTTAGCATGATTGCCTCCTGATCAGAGCGTCACGACACTAGTCGCAGCGAAATATAAGACACTTTCTCTATTTATGTACATAGAATTCACTTTGCACTTGTAAGTGAATTCTTCCGTCATTCACGTACGCGTCAATCCTTGGTCGACGCCTTGCCCACTTGAGTGCGCAGCACACCAATGCCGTCGATCTCCAGTTCAACCACATCGCCAGGCTTCAAATAACGCAATTGCTCCAGGCCGCAGCCGTTTCCGACTGTGCCGGAACCAAGAAACTCACCGGGGTACAGGGTTTCCGAACGAGACACGTGGGCAATCACGTCTTCGAAACTCCAGCGCATATCGCGGGTATTGCCGCGCCCCCACTCCTCGCCATTGACCCGGGCGACCATGTTCAGGTCATAGGGATCACCCAGCTCATCGGCTGTCACCAGACAGGGGCCCATGATGTTGGCGGTATCGAAATCCTTGCTCTTGGCCGGGCCGAGCATGCCCGGCATTTCCAGGGCCTGGGCGTCGCGGGCACTCATGTCGTTGAAGATGGTGTAGCCGACGATATGCGCCCGGGCGGCTTCACGGCTGATGTCTTTGCCGCGCTTGCCGATGTAGCAACCGAACTCCAGTTCGAAATCCATCGCCCGACTGAAACTTGGCCATTGGAATTCATCGTCGATGCCAATCACCGCGAAACGGTTGCCCTTGTAGTAGATGGGCTGCTTGTTGAAGGTCTCGATGACCCGGTCGTCGGCGCGTGTGTTCATCGCTTTCAGGGTGGCTTCGGGGTCTTCGGTACGCAGCGCACGGGCGCGACGGGCCGCCGCGAAGCTCTGGCGCAGATGCAATTCGAAGCAGGAACAGTCGCGCATTTGTGGAGGTGGCTGGATCGGTGCGCGCAGCTTCACGCTGTCACGCTCCAGCACTGCCGCCGAGGGAGCCTTGGCAACCAACGAACGGGCTAACTCAAGCGCCGGCTCACCGGCCTCAACCAGCGCCAGAATGCTGCTTAATGCCACACTGTCGCGACCTTCCAGCAAGCGGTAAGCGTCTTGCAGGTCGAGGACCTGCTGGTCCCGATTGAGCAATGCTCCCGCGCGATCAAAACCTTCGGCATCGGTATACGTCACCAGTCTCATACGCGGCCACTCACGGGCAGCAGCGCACCGGTTACCGCTGCGGCTTCATCGGATAACAGAAATGCCACGACCGCCGCCAACGCCTGCGGGGTGACCCAGCGGCTGCTGTCGGCATCAGGCATGTCGGCGCGGTTGGCGGGGGTGTCAATAATGCTCGGCAGCACAGCGTTAACCGTTACACCACGATCCTTCAGCTCCTCGGCCAACGCCTCGGTCAACCGGGCCACACCGGCCTTGGAGGCGGCGTAAGCCCCCATACCTGTTGCGGCTTTGACCGAGGCCAGCGCGCCAATGTTGACGATACGCCCTGCCCCGGAATCCAGCAGGTGCGTCAACGCCGATTGGGAACTGACCACGGCGGTACGCACGTTCATCTGGTAAAGCCGATCCCAGGTCAGCAGGCTTCCACCTTCGACGGTCTCCCAGGCAAAACCGCCCGCGACATTGACCAAACCGTCGATGCCACCCAAATGCGCCGCAATCTGCTCGAACGCCGCGCTGGCCGATTCGACCGAAGTCAGGTCGACATCGCCCACACACAGCAGATTTTCCGTGTCCAATAAAGCGGCTGGGGCCTCGCTACGATCCAGCAACGCCACCCGGGCGCCACGCGCCAGCAGAAATTTGCCAAGTGCGCTGCCGAGGGCACCAAACCCGCCGGTGACGACTACCCTCTTGTCCAATAGTGATTGGGACATCGCGAAATCCTCTTGTTGTTGTTTTACGGCGCGAACGGTCGATTCGCGCCTTTGTCCGGATGAATATATGACACTTTTAGAAAATATGTACAAATGATACCGTATGACTTCAAGTCAAACACTCACCTGCGGACCGCTGATGCCTAGAAAACTGCCTGCACTCAACGCCGACAACCGCGCCTTCTGGCAAGGCGGTCAACAGGGCGAACTGCTCGTTCATCGCTGCGCAGCCTGTAGCCGGTATTTCCACCCGCCCGCCCCGCTGTGCCCGCATTGCGCAAGCTTTGACGTCGCGCCGCAAGCGGTGTCCGGCAAGGGCAAAGTGCTCAGCTTCACCATCAACTATCAGGCTTGGACCCCCGACCTGGAGGTGCCCTATGTGGTGGCAATCATCGAGCTGGTTGAACAACCCGGCTTGCAGTTCGTGAGCAACGTGGTGGGCATACCGGTCTCGGATGTGCATATCGACATGCCGGTACGGGTCAGCTTCCTCAATGTCGAGGATGTGTGGTTACCTCTGTTCGAGAAGGATCAGTGATGTTCGATCATCGTTATGAGAAAGACGTAGCCATCACCGGCATCGGCCAATCGGAAGTCGGGCGACCCTCGAACAAGTCAGCGATGCGCCTGACCCTGGATGCCTGCCTCGAAGCCATTGCCGACGCCGGCCTGCAACGCAGCGACATCGACGGCGTAGCCTGCTGGCCGGGCGACAACAACAATGGCGACCCGTTTTCACCGGTCGGTCCCAGTGCGCTGAAGAGCGCCCTCGGGCTCAACGTCAACTGGTTCGGTGGTGGTTATGAAGGGCCCGGCCCGCTCACCGGTGTAATCAACGGGGCCATGGCGATTGCGGCGGGCCTGTGCAAGCACGTACTGGTGTTTCGCACCATCACCGAAGCGTCGGCGCGCATGGTCAACAAACAGGCCGGTGCACTGACCAACAAAACCCAGGGGCGCGACAGCAGCTACGCCTGGCAGTGGTTTACGCCGTTCAATGTGCAATCGGGCATCAATCTGATGGCGTTGTATGCTCAGCGCCACTTCCATGAGTACGGCACCCGACCGGAGCAGCTGGCGCAAATAGCCCTTACTTGTCGCCAGAACGCCATGCGCAATCCGAAAGCGCTGTACCGCACGCCGATGAGCATGGATGACTACATGGCCTCGCGGATGATTTCGACGCCTCTGCGCATGTTCGACTGCGACGTGCATTGCGATGCGTCCACCGCCATCATCCTGTCCCGTCGTGATATCGCCCAGGACCAGCCGAACAAACCGATCCGCATCGAGGCCATGGGCGCAGCGTTGAACCAGCCCTGGTCGTGGGATCAGATCTCCCTGACCAAAATGGCCGCCTTCGATGTCGGCGAGATGATGTGGGCGCGCACCGACTACACCCCGCAGGATGTCGAATCTGCGCAGTTGTATGACGGATTTTCGATCTTGACCCTGATCTGGCTGGAAGCCCTGGGCCTGTGCCCCACCGGACAAAGTGGTGCGTTCGTCGAGGGTGGCACGCGCATTGCGCTGCAGGGCAGCTTGCCCATCAATACCAATGGCGGGCAGCTGTCTGGCGGACGCACCCACGGCGTGGGTTACGTGCATGAAGCCTGTCTGCAACTGTGGGGTCGTGCCGAAGGCCGGCAAATCCGCGAACACCGCGTCAGCACGGTGGCAGCCGGAGGCGGCCCGTTGGGGGGCAGCCTGCTTCTGGTTCGCGAGTAACGGCGCGCCTCAGTAGAGTACGCCGGCTACTTCGCTACAGAACTCGATCAGCGCCTTGCCCAGTTCGGCAAGGCCCTCTTCATCCCGTTGGCCACGGAACATCACCGCCGACACGGTGAAATCGATGCTGTTGGTCGGTGAAAAGACCGGCGCTGCAATGGCTAGAATCCCTCCCGAGAAATGCCCATCGTCCATTGCCCAACCGCGCTCGGCAGCTTCCCGGACCTCTTCGCGATAGACCTCCAGCGACAGTGGCTGGGCCCAGCGAATCGTCTCGAAGCTGCTCTGTACTTCCGGGTCGTCGAGGTCGATCTGTGTGGCGAACAACCGGCCGCTGGCGCCCATCAGAATCGGCAGACGCTGACCTTCGGCCATGTCGATACGCACATCGGTCGGGCTCGCAGCGGAGCTGACAATGACGATTCGGTCAGGGCTCATTTTGCGCCACAGGGTGATGGTCACCCGCTGGCGCGCAGCCAGGTTCTGCAACAGCGGTTTGGCCATCTGTACGCGATGACCCTGGGTCACCAATTGTTCGACCAGACGCGCCAGGCCCAGGCCCACGGTGTAACGCTTGGAAAGCGCACTGAAATCGACCACCTCCTCTTGCACCAGGGTACGCAGGATGTTGAAGCAGGTGCTAGGGTTGATTTTCAGTTGCCGGGCGATGTCCACTGAGCGTTCCGGCGTACCCACCTGACTGAGATAGCGCAAGATGCGTATGGCGTTAGAAACCGGCTTGACGAGGGTTGCGCCGGCCGATTTGCTGCTGTCGTTGACGTCAGTGAGTTCCATGCCCGATCCAGTAACTTTAGAGTGGCGCCATTCTAGCCTGAGAATGATTGGCGCCGTAAAAGTTTTATCTGGGAATTACTCGATCACTTCAATCGGTTAGTTTCACTGGCGGCTGATAGATCAAACGGCGGGTTTGCAGATCTTCGCGACGAAAACGCTCGATGAGACGCTCTTGGGCATGGTCGGCCTGGGTCACCCGAACCTGTTGGCGCAAGTATTCCAGCCAGGACTCGACAATAAAGCGCTCGCTGTAGAGTTGCGGGTCCGCCATGTCGCGGTACAAACGCCAGTTTTGCGCGCCGTTGCGCCGTCGTGCCTTGCCTACCTTGTACACCGCGGCAAGAAAGTCATCGCGATCTGGCGCCGCCACCTGGTACACAATCTCCACCGATACCGGTCCATCGGAATGGGACACTGGACTGGCCAGTTGCAGTGTGTCGGTCAACTGAACCTCGGCAAAGTCTGCTTCCTGGCCCAGCTCCACATGGCCATTGCGGGTCAGCGCGATACCGACCAGCAACAACAGTGTCGAGAGCAGCAAGCTCTGGCTCAACCCCAGGTATTCGGCCAATGCCCCCCATATCGCACCTCCGGCTGCCATCGCGCCCATCAGGATCAACACATAGACCGATGCGACCCGCGCGCGCACCCAGTTGGCGGCATAGGTTTGCACCACCGTGGAAATGGTCGCGTTGACCGCCATCCAGCCAAACCCCGCCAGCAGCATCATCGCGCAGACCGCATAGCGGTTGTTGGATAGCGCGGCAGTGAGAGTGGCGAGGGCAAAGGAGATGGCGCCGCAAACCAGCAGATGACGCATGCCCAGTACGCGATACAGCCGCGGCAAGCTGAGTGCAGCCAACACGGCACCGGCACCAAGAAACGCCATGAGCAAGCCATAACCACCGGCATCCATGCCCAATTCCTGCTTGGCCACCAGTGGCATCAAGGCCCACAAAGCGCTGGCACTCATGGTGAACACCAGAACCTGCTTCATGGCGCTGAACAGGACCGCTGAATGCCGGATGTAGCGCAGGCCACTGCGCATGCCGCCGGTCATGGTTTCCGGTGGCAAGCCCACGGTGGGCGGGTTGGGCGCGATACGAAAGAGGAAGGCCAGCACCGCGAACATACACAGCGCGATTACCAGAAATACCGAGGTCGTGTTCCAGTACGCAATCAGTGCACCCGCCAGCGCGGGGCCCAAAGCGCGGGTGGCATTGATGGAAATTCCGTTCAAGGACACTGCGGCCGGCACTTGGTCGCGGGGCAGTACACCGACCATGGTCACCATCCACGCCGACATGCCCAACGCACTGCCGGTACCGAGCACAAAGGTAAACGCCAGCAAGCCCCAGGTTTCCAGGTGCGCGCTGTACGCCAGCCCACACAACACCAGCGCGGCGAACAGCATCATGCACTGGGTAATGATCAGCCAACTGCGACGGTCCACCCGATCGGCAATCACCCCACCGGGAAAGGCAAACAGGAACACCGGCAGGGTCACGGCGGTTTGCACCAGAGAGACCATGGCTGCCGAGGTCGTCAATGTGGTCATGATCCACGCCGCGGCGACCGTCTGCATCCAGATAGCCATGTTGACCACTGCGGCTGCCAGCCATAAGCCGCGGAACGCTTTATTGCGAAACGGCGCCCACGCCGAGCCCTCGCTCATCTTCACTCCTCAGCGGCTACGCCAGTCAAAATCAGGAATTATTTGTCCAGCGGCTGACCCAGTCGCCCCATCGCCCGCGAAGGGCTGAGCTGACGCGGCTGAGCGATGGAATTGCGCAGTTGGCCGATGCCTTTGATTTCAGCCTCGACCCAATCACCCGGCTGCAGAAAACGCCCGCTTTCCAGCCCTACACCGTGGGTTGAGCCAGTGAACACCAGATCGCCAGGACGCAGACTGATGCGTGCATCCAGATAATTGAGCAACTCGTCCAGGGGAAAAATCATTTGCCGCGTATTGTCCTGCTGGCGCACTTCGTCGTTTACGCTCAGGCGCATATCCAGTGTCGGTTGCCCGGTAATGCCCAGATCGTCGGCGGTCACAATCCAGGGCCCCACTGGCGTGGTGCGGTCCATGGATTTCTGGGTCAACAGGTCAAGACGACCAATCTGCTTGCCGGCATCCCGCGCGCTGATGTCATTGCCTACGGTGTACCCCAGTAGGCAAGCGCTGGCATGGGGTTCATCCAGCAAAGGGCGACCCACCACGGCGACGAGTTCCACCTCGTAATCAAGCTGGGTGGTCAGCGGCGAATAATCGATCTCGTCATTGGCACCGACCAGCGCTGACTCAGGTTTCATGTAGGCCAGCGGGTGCGCCGGCGCCTCACTGCCCAGACGCTTGAGGTGGCTGAGGTAATTGAGGCCCACACCAAATACCCGGCTGGCCGGTTCCAGCGGCGCAAGCAGGCGCGAAGCCGACAACGGCAACCATTCGCCACTCAGGTCCAGGGCGTCTGGCGTAAGATCCGCCCCTAGCCCGGCCCAGTGGGTGAACGGCGCATGAATACGCCGCAGGCGGTCAGTTTGCGCATCCAGCAACGCCCAGAACGCTTGCCCGTCCACCTCGACCCGCGACAGGCGCATATCAGCGCTTGGCCAGGTACGTCGGCAGGTACTCGGCGTCGAGTACTTCTTCCGGTGTCTTGACGCTGGCACCAAGAATTGGCCCGACCATTTCGTGGCCCCACAGACTGAGCTTTTCCGGATTCAGCTCGTAGGGATCGCCTTGCCATGGCTCGATTTCAGCAATGGTCTCAAAGGCAAACCCGGACGGATTGAAATGGTAGAACGACAGATGGGGATCCTGGGCATGTTGGCCGAGGGTCATCATCATCGGTAGTTCACGCTGACGCACGATGTCGTAGGTCTCACCGACATCACGCACGTTGCGCACAAACAGCCCGACATGTTGCACGCCCATGCGACCCGGGCCGTGGCCATACGCGATGTCATGACTGGTGTGATGGTTGAGTTTGGAGCGGAAGAAACCGGTTCGTCCTTTGCCCGCACCGGCGCCATACCAGCTGAAACCCATGACGTTAAGCAGGAAGTCTTCCAGTTCCGGCGTGTAGTCCGGGGTGATCAGCACCACATGACCCGCACCCCGTTCGTCGGCAAGGAAACCACTGTGCGGACGGCCCGGCTGGAACGAGCGCGGCAGCCATTTTTGCCCGTAAAACAGTTCGTGCTGATACCCCACCGGATCACGAAAACGCACCAATTCACGCACGCCACGCTTTTCGCACAGTTCGGCATCACCGCGGGTGAAGTCGACATTGGCGGCCGCGAGCTTCTTGATACCGTCCTCGAACGCCATGCGCCCCACCGCTTCCCAGCCGATGTAGACAATTCGGTCTACCTTGCCTGGATGAAAAGCGAAGCGATGGCGGCGATCATCGATTTTGAAGTACAGCGAATCGGGATCACTCTCGGGGTTCTTGCCGATGCCAAAACCCATCACCTGCGGGCCATACTCACGCCACGCTTCGAGATTGGGGGTCTCAAAGCCCATGTAACCGATACCGATGATGTCCACGTTATTCACCTTGTTATTGTTCGAGATGAAAGGGTGCCGGTAGCCCCTGTCGGAGCGCCGCGCGTGCTAGATCGCGAGTAACCCGCCATCGATGACGAAGTCCGAACCGGTAATGAATGAAGCTTCATCCGAGGCGACAAAGACCGCCATCGCCACCACTTCCTCGGGTTCGCCGGGGCGATCCATCAATACGCCATCCAGCAACATGGCACGCATCTTGGGGTCTTCCAGAAACGGCCGGGTGCCAGGCGTCGCGACAAATCCCGGGCTCAAACTGACCGCACGGATACCGAACGGCGCCCCTTCTACCGCCAACTGGCGAGTGAAGGACACCACAGCGCCCTTGGCAGCTGAATGCGCGGAAATGCCGGCAACTTTCGAGCCACCCCAGGCGGCGGTGGACGATACGTTGATGATCACCCCGCGCTGTTCGGCCAAGTGGTGCCAGGCATATTTGGTCGTATAGAACAGCAGGTCGATTTCATTGCGCATGGTGTACTGCCAATCTTCGATCGACAGCTCGCTGACCAATCCGAAACGTGCGGCGGAAGCGTTGTTGTAGAGAATGTCGATGCGCCCGTGTTCAGCCACGGCGGCATCGATCCAGGCCTTGGCCTGTTCGTGATCTCCCAGGTCCACGGGTGCCGAGCCGTACAGGGTAAACCCCTCGGCCTGCATCAACGCTGCAGTCTCCTCGTGACCTTCGGCGTTGAAATCGCAACCGACCACAATCGCCCCTTCACGGGCAAAACGCAGCGCCGCAGCCCTGCCCTGGCCGCCGCCAGTACCGGTAATCAGCGCGACCTTGTCTGGTAATCGTCCCATTAGCACATCCTCACCTCAGTGGTTATCACGTTGCAGCTGACGCTCACGCCATCAAACAGCTTCGTCATCCGGGGTGATGGGTTCAAGCCAGATGGCCTCCGCTGGGCAGGCGGCCGCACCCTCACGCGCCTCCTCCTCCAACTCCGGCGGTACCCGGGCGTCGTCGAGGTACACCATGCCATCGGCGTCAAGCTTGTACAGGCTGGGACAAATCGCAGCACACAAGCCATAACCACAGCAGCGGCTTCGGTCGGCCACCGCTTTGAATTGCGCTTTTTCTGAACTCATTTTTTTCTCCTTTATCAGGTTCAGCCTCTGCAAATTATGAACACTTATTTATTTTATGTGCAATTAATTTTTAACGCGGATATGCTGAGACTCATCCGCTGTCGCTAGTCACTGCCTTGGCATCAAAACGGGTGAATCGCAGCAGGATGTTGAACACGGCTGGCTTCAGAGTGATTCAACAGTGGGTGCAACGCATGAAAATCGTTTGTCCGTTAGTCAGATAGCTGCGCTGGACAAAGGCGAATTTCTGATTTTATTCTGATTAAAAAACCAGATTCTGTTCAAAGAATCTGCTGGCGGTGGTCCACATCACCACTTGTAGCAGTGCTTGGCTCAACAAAACCTATGAGGAAGCCAACTTCATGCACCCGTCTAGAAACGAAGCGGCAATCGATCTGCGCGAATTCCGCCAAAGCTGGAAAATCCTGATTTTGTCGGTCGCCGGAGTGGCGATCAGCATCAACGCTGCTCTGCTCTATGGCTTCGGCACACTGGTGGTGCCGCTAGGCGATGCCTTTGGCTGGAGCAAAAGTGAACTGCAAGCCTGCATCACCTTTCTGTTTGGCGGCGCGGTGGTGTCATTGCAGTTGGTAGGTTGGTTCAACCTGCGCTACGGCATGAAGCGCGTGACGGTTATTTCCCTGCTGCTGTTGTCACTCGGCTACCTGGCGACCACGCAACTGACCCAATCGATCTGGTCGATGTACATCGCCTTTGCGCTACTGCCCATCGTCGGCATGGGCGCGCTGGCGGTGACCTGGACCCAACTGATAAGCCTTTGGTTCGACGCCAATCGCGGCCTGGCGCTGGCCATTGGTCTGTCCGGGACCGGCGTCACCGCCGCCACCATTCCTCGCCTGATGGCGTGGGGTATCGAGCAATGGGACTGGCGCGCGGCCTTCGTGATTCTCGCGCTGCTCAACCTGTTGGTGCTGCTGCCGCTGATTCTGCTGTGGTTCAAGCTACCCACTGTTGCAGGTCAGCGTGACGACGGTCATGCGCTGGAGCAATTGCCCGGCATGTCTTTTCGTGAAGGTATGGGCTCGCTGAAATTCTGGACCTGCAACCTGGCGCTCAGCCTGGTGATTTCTTCGATTGTCGGCATGGTCACCAGCACCGTGCCCATGCTGCAAGCCCGAGGTCTGTCCGCCGGGGACGCGGCCACCATCTTCAGCTGCTTTGGTATTTCGCTGATCTTCGGCCGCATGCTTATCGGCTATCTGCTCGATCGTCTGTGGCCGCCGATTGTGTCTGCGATCAGCCTGGTGCTGCCCGCCGTCGGTTGTTTCATCTACCTGAGCCCAACCACCGAATTTGCCCCGCTGATGCTGGCGGCGGTGCTGGTTGGTTTTGGCGCCGGGGCGGAGTTCGATATTGCCGCGTTCCTGATTGCCCGCTACTTCGGCTTGCGCGAATACGGCCGCCTGTTCGGCGTGCATCAAGGCCTGAATACCGTGGCCTCGGCGCTGGCGCCGCTGCTCTTCGCGTACATGCTGGCGCGCACCGGTTCGTATAACGCGATGCTGGTGTACAGCGCTGCCTGCTGCCTGATCGGTCCGCTGTTGCTACTGACCCTGGGCCGCGTGCCTCACTTCAATGCGCAAACCATTCCCAGCCAATCCTGAGCCCCCCAACAAGAATCGGAGCAGAACATGCCCACATTGACGTTTATTGAACACAACGGCACCGCCCATCAGGTCAAAGGCGACATCGGCCAATCGGTGATGCAAGCCGCGACCTTCGCCTCGGTGCCGGGTATTTCTGCCGATTGCGGTGGTGCCTGCAGTTGCGCCACCTGTCACACCTATGTCGACAAGGCCTGGCTGGGCAAGGTGCAAGCGGCGGAAGGCATGGAGAACGACATGCTCGAGTACGCTTTCGAACGCCGTGACAGCAGCCGCTTGAGCTGTCAAATGATCATCAGCGAAGACATGGACGGCATGGTTCTGCACCTGCCGTCGTCGCAATTCTGAATGCGCTTGAAGGAGCTCTCATGACCCTCGCCTCAGTCGTTATCGTCGGTGCTGGCCAGGCCGGATTTCAGGTCGCTGCCTCCCTGCGTCAGGAAGGCTATGACGGGCGCATCACCCTGATCGGCGATGAGCCAGGCCTGCCCTACCAGCGCCCGCCATTGTCCAAGGCTTATCTGCTTGGCAAGATCCAGACGACCAATCTGCTGTTTCGTCCTGCTGATTTCTACACCACCCAGCGCATTGAACTGCTGCATGACCAGGCGACCGCGATCGACCGCCTGAACCGACGCGTGGTGTTGGCCTCGGGTGCTGCCGTCAGTTACGACCACTTGGTGCTGGCGACCGGAGCCCACAACCGCCCCCTGCCGGTTCCCGGCGCAGAGCTGCCGCAAGTGTTCGGTATCAAAACCAAAGCCGATGCCGATGCCCTGGCGCCGCTGGCCAAAGAGGCGCGCAACGTGGTGGTGATTGGTGCCGGGTTTATCGGCCTTGAGTTCGCGGCGGTGGCCGCTGCCCTAGGGGCTAATGTGCACGTACTGGAGCTGGGCGAGCGCCCCATGGCCCGCGCCGTTTCGCGGGAGATGTCGGAGTTGTTTCGCCAGGCACATAAAGGCTGGGGTGTGCATTTTGACTTCCGCCAGGGCTTGAGCCGAATCGACGGCGACAACGGCAAGGTGTGCGCGGTGCAAACCGGTGACGGACGTGCGCTCCCTGCTGACCTGGTGGTGTTTGGTATCGGTGTGATCCCCAATGCGCAACTGGCGACTGAAGCCGGTCTGGACATCGAGAACGGCATCAAGGTGGACGCCAGTCTGCTGACCTCTGACCCACAAATTTCCGCAGTGGGGGATGTCGCCAGCTTCCCGTGCCTGCAAAACAATGAGTTACACACCCGCCTCGAGTCGGTGCAGAACGCCGTCGACCAGGCCCGCGCCGTGGCCGCACGATTGATGGGCAAACCGGCGCCCTATAGCGCCCTCCCCTGGTTCTGGACTGATCAAGGCAACTTGAAGCTGCAGATTGCCGGTCTCTCCCATGGCTATGACAGTACCGTCGTGCTCGGTTCAGTCGAAGAACATCAAGCGTCAGTGCTGTGCTTTCGCGAAGACCGTCTGGTGGCCGTGGAATCCTGCAATCGCATGGGCGATCACATGGCGGCGCGCAAGATTCTCGCCCGCGCACCCAAGCTGACGGCGGCCGAGGCCGCCGCTGACGGATTCGACCTGAAAGCCTGGGAAGCGGCCAACCGCGACTGAACACCGCGCTGATCCTTCACGCACGCTGCCGCGCCCGCCTCAGAGCTGACGCGGCATTTTTTTGCACAACGACTGGAGCGATGCAATGAACAAAGTCTGGTTTATTACCGGTGCGGCCCGAGGTTTGGGTGCCGCTATTGCCAAGGCCGCAGTGGCAGACGGTGACCGCGTGGTGGTCAGCGCCCGGCGTATCGAAGCACTGGAAACTGTCTTCGCCGAGTACGGCGAACGTGTGCTGGCCGTGGCCCTGGATGTGACCGACGAAGCCCAGGCATTGGCAGCCGTAGAGACCGCCATGGCGCATTTCGGCCAAATCGATGTGCTGGTCAACAACGCCGGTTATGGCCAACTGGCGCCGTTTGAAGACAATTTCGCCAGCGACGCCGACCAGCAATTCGCGACCAACGTATTTGGTGTGTTCAACGTCTGCCGCGCCGTGCTGCCCGTCATGCGTCAGCAACGCAGCGGCAGGGTGTTCAACGTGTCTTCAATGGGGGGCGTGGTCGGGATGGGCGGTGCGGCGCTGTACTGCGCGTCTAAATTTGCTGTGGAAGGTTTTTCCGAATCCCTGGCCCAGGAAGTAGCGCAGTTCGGCATCAAGGTCACGCTGGTGGAGCCCGGGGTTTTCCGTACAGACTTTCTCGACCCCAGCTCAGCGGTCTTCGGTAAACGTGGGCTGGAGGATTACGCCGCCTTCACCGCCAAGGTCAAAGGCGCTTCGGCCGCCTACAACCATCAGCAAACCGGCAACCCGGCGAAACTGGGCGATGCGCTGGTGCACCTGGCCAACAGCGAACATCCACCGCTGCGTTATCTGGCGGGCTCCGACGCTTATCAGCAGGTCAGTGATAAGCTCAACAGGATGCTCGCGGAAATCGAGCAATGGCAGCAGTTGTCCCATTCCACCGATGGTGTCTAGGCGCCGACGCGCACAGCCTTTCTGACGAGGCTGTGCGCAACGATTACTGGTTGATGAAGTAACGCACGGACAACTTTCCATCTTCGAACCGATACAACTCGATCGTTTCGATGCCACCTTCCTGCTCGCGAAAGGCGTTCAGGTGATGGCACGCCGCTTCATTGCCATTGACGATGCACTGGCGTACCTCGACGCGAACCCTGGTTTGCTGCTGCGCCCACATGCCTTCCAGCACCTGCCATGCATCAGCCTGCGGCTTGCCGACGTATTCGATACTCAAGCCGTTGGCCGAGACGCTGCGGTAGTGAGCGAAAAAGCCCTCCTTATCGCCCCGGTTCCAACAGTCGATCTGCCCGTGTAGAAAGTGCTCGATTGCGTATTTGTCCATGCTCATATCACGTTCATCCTCGGGTGGGTTCAGGCGTGTTGCCGTTGCAGGTTTTGCTGACGGGCGAGAAATGCCGGCTCCATCCTCAACCACAGCAGAATGGTCGGGCCGATAATGGCGCAGCAGAAACAGCACACCAGCACGGCGGAATAGCTGCCGTACAGGTCATAAAGATGGCCGAACAGCATGGGCACCAGACCGGAAACTATGGTGATCAGGCACAGGTGCAGGCCAAATATCCGCGCGTAGTCTTTCAAGCCGAAATAGCGCGCCATCAGGAATGCTGCCAGATCGAACTCAGCCCCGGCACTGGCGCCGATGCACAGGGTCGCCAGCACCAGCAACGGTGTGTTCTGCGCGCCGCCAAAGAGAAAGATCGCGCAGCCCAATGCGGGTAGCGCCAGGCTCACGGCGGCCACCACCGAAGGTGAATAGCGGTCCAGCAGATAACCCACCAACAAGCGTCCGCCGATGATGGAAATACCAAAGGTGCTGAAGATCTGGCTGGCTTGCTGCGCACTCAGGCCCTTGCTTTGCAGCATCGGCACCATGTTGGTGACCATGCCGACGGTCAACGACACCGACAATATCAACGCGACGTTAAAGCCCCAGTACATCCCTGAGCGCACTGCTTGTTTAAAGGACATGCCGGACAGCTCCGGAAGTTCCTTTTGCGTCGTCGTGTCAGGACTGGCGAGCAGCGCCGGCATGCGCAACCACATCAATGCCAAGGGCAGCGTAAACAGCAACGGCATCGCGCCCAATGCAATAAATCCGGCTTGCCAACCGTAGGCGGCAATCAGCCGCGACAACAAGGGTGGCAGAATCATCGCCATCAGCCCGGTGCCACACAGAATCACAGCCAACGCCAGTCCACGGTTACGCTCGAACCAGAGGTTGACCAATTGTGTCCAGGTGATCGCAATGGTCCCGGCACAGATGATGGGCATGCTGAAAAACGCCAGGTACAACCAGCCGATTGAACCCTGAATCCGCGTGATCGCAAAGTAACCGACGATCTGCAGCACAATCGAAACAATCGCCACCCGGCGCAGGCCGAAACGACGGTACAGCCAGCCGACCAGTTGCGTGGAAATCGCCACCCCGGCGAAGAGAAAGGTGATGGAGGCTTGCAAGTCGCCACGGCTCCAACCGAACGCCTGCTCCAGCGGAATCACCAGTGTGCCGAAGGCGTACAGCAACGCAGCGGTAATGCTGGTGCAGATGCCAAACAGGCCTAGGACAACCACGCGCCAGCCGCGCTTGAACTCGGAAAAATCATTGCCAGCGTGGGCTGTGGTGCTGCTACTGCGTGTATCCGATGTCATGACCTGACTCCCATCGCGCACGTGCGACTTGATTAATGGCCCTTGAGGATTTCTTCGACTTTGGGCAGCGCGATCATGGTGGCGCCGCCATCCACCAGCAGCGAGGTGCCGGTGATATAGGAAGCCTCGTTGGAGGTCAGAAACAGGACGGCGTTGGCAATGTCGGCGGATTCGCCCAAACGCCCCACCGGGAAATGTGCGGCGAGCTTATGCGGCAGTTCATTGCCAAGAGTTTCGAGCATGTGGTCAGTGCCGATCAGTCCAGGCTCGACGACGTTGACCAGAATGTTCATGGCGCCGAATTCCACCGCCAGTCCACGGGCGAAGGCATTCATGAAGGCTTTGCTGGAACCATAGGCAATCAGTCGAGGGGTATATTTACGGTTGGCTTCGCCGGACGAGATGAAAATCAGCCGGCCTTTGTCGACCGCTTTGGACAGGTATGGCGCGCTGTCCTTGGCCAGCCAGAACAGCGACTGAATATTGCTGCGAACGATGTGATCAAAGGTGTCATCGGCCATTTCGGCGATCAGCCCGTGGCTGGTATCGGCGGCGCAATGCACCACGATATCCAGACCACCAAAATGCTCTACACCACCTTGCACCATTGACTTGATCGCCTCGCGGTCGGCGATGTCGCCACCGACCAGACAGGCTTGCGCGCCCAGGGCCTTGATCTGGGCAACGGTTTCCTCGCCGTATCGAGCGGTGCGTGCTGACACGACCACCTTGGCGCCCTCTCGGGCATAGGCCAGGGCAATGGCGCGACCCATGCCTCGGCCGGCACCAGTGACCAGCACGACTTTGTCACGGAATTTCATCGTGATTCCTCATTGTTGTTATTAGAGAGGCTACTGATGCAGCGTATGCGCCGGATAATGATCGCAACCCGGCGCACCCGGCTGATTACAGGTCCTTGCCTGGAACGTTGCGGGCCGAGCCGTTACGCCGGTCCGATTCGCCCCAGCCCAGCCAGTGAGACGGCTCGCGGGTATCGCCCACCCGGCGCCAACGGCCTTCCTGCTGCGCCGTGATCGGGAAGCCGCCGACGAAGTCGATCATCTCGCCCTTCTCGTCCGGCAGGAACTCCCACGCTTCCTCGCCTTCAAGCACAATTTTCGCGGACTTGAGGAAGTAGCTGCCGTCCTTGTGCTCGGTGTGTCCTTCGATATCGGTGGTCACCCGCACTTCGCCTTTTTCATTGTTGAAAATGGCGTAACCCAAGTGGTCGTGACCGACCATGAAAGAACCGGTATCCCACGTGCCGTCTTTATAAACGGTGACGAAAGACCACCAGATCACATGCTTGTTGTTGTTCACCACCAGGTCTTTCTTGAAGTGGATGGCGCCGCCTTCAGCCATGTAAAACTGATCCAGTGCCATCGCGCCTTTGACTGGACGCCCTTCGCAGACGCCGGCGATGTCCCACAACTGCGAAACGTAGAAAGTGCCCCATTCCACGCCGGGTAAATACCACTGCAGTCCCGGACCGAGCAGACGTCCTTCGAGGTGAAACAGGCCTTCTTCTTTCCAGGTCAAGCGTTCGCTGCTGGCCGTTATTTCCCAAGCGTTACCGGCTTCACCCGGTTGGCTGGCCCAGCGTGCAACATCGCCTTCCAGGCTGTGCACCGGCAACGGCGTCAGTGCCTGACGGGCCATTTTTTCGTGATCCATGCGCAGGTGAACGTTGTCGACATGGTTGTTCAGGTAGAAGAACTTGGTCGGGTTCGGTGTGCCATTGGGCGCCATCAGCGAGCGGACGAAAGAATAGATATTGCCTTGCTCATCGCGCACCGATCCGAACGGCGAACTCTTGCTCAGGTGCAGGCCGAAGAAGCCGCGCTCGGATGACATCGACGCGCCCGTGACCTGGTGCGGCCCAACCAGTTGTTGAAAGCCGAAATCACCGCGTTCTGGAATGGTTTTAAACGTTCTCATAATGCCCTCTGTTGTTTTTGTTGAGGCAGGGAAACGGGAGTGCACCGTGGCTCAGTCCCAGATCACCGGGAGCGTGGATACGCCACGCAACTGTGCGCCGCCGATCTGCGGGACGGGTTGGCTCGGGTCGAGGCGCAAGTTAGGGAGGAGGTCGAGGATTGCGTTGACCGCGCAGTTGATCTCCACCTTGGCAACGAACTGACCGATACACATGTGCGGGCCGAAGCCGAAACCGAAGGAGGGTTTGGGCTTGCGGTCAATGTCGAATTCATCGGGGTTTTCAAATGCGTCTTCGTCGCGGTTGGCGGACACCACCATGCACTGGACGAACGAACCCTTCGGGATTTTCACGCCATGAAATTCCACTTCTTTGGCAGTTTCGCGCACTTTGAAAGTGGCCACCGGTTCAAATCGCGTGGTTTCATCCATCAGCTTGCCGATCAGCGAGCGGTCGGCCTTGACCCGGTCCAGTAACCCGGGTGTGGTGAGCAGCAAGGTCATCACCGAGCCGAACATGCGCGTGGTGGTTTCGCCGGCGGCCGGCAACAGTGAGCGAGTGAAGGTGATCACCTCGTGGTCATCCAGCGTGCGCCCTTCGTATTCCGCGCGCAGCAAACGACCGACCACATCATCGCCCTGGCTGCCCTCGGCACGACGTTGCACCACGACCTCGGCAAGCGCGTCGTACAGACCTTTGACGGCGATCCCGGCCTGTCGCCGCGCTTCGACCATTTTGCTCGGGTCAATCTGGTTGCCGCCGACAATGGCCAAGGCCCAGGCCGCGTATTGTTTGTACTTGGAGGGTTCATCCGAGGGGAAGCCCATCAGGGCGTACATGACGCGAATCGGCAGCTCGAGGCCGAACTTCATCAAGTCGGCCTTCTTCGCCGGCAACATCGGCTGGATGTACTCCTCACGGATGACCTGGTCGATCTGTGGGCGCCACTTGTTCACGGTCTCCGGCATGAACGCCGGTTGCAACAAGGCACGCACTTTGCGGTGCTCGTCACCGTCCATGGCCAGAATGATCAAACCATCGAAAAACGCTCCCAGTCCTTCGGCAATAAATCCACTGGTGTAAGTCGCACCATCGCGCAGAACCGTCATCACGTCCTGGTATTTGAACAAGGCGAAGGTCGGGCGAGTCCCCTGCTGGGTGCCGGCATTGGTCGGGACGCCAAACTGGGTGATGAAGTCGCCTTCATAGATGGGCGATTTCAACCGTTGCTCGCGGCACACCGCGTGAATATCCAGGTCGGTGCCACGATACATTTCCGACACGGCGGAGTATGCGGTTGCCAGGTCCAGTGCTGCGCTTTCGTTGCTCATCAGGATCTCCAGTCTTGTTTTTGTTCTTCTTGCATACCAAGATTGCCCGGCTGCCACCCCATGGTATGCGGTTGCCTCTACACCGGTGACCCGCTTCGTTTGACTCGGGGTCAAACGAAGCCCTCAGGGAAAATGCTTCAAGGTATGAATAGCCAGACCCATTCAGGCATAAGGAGTACAAGGTGGCGGTAAAGGCAGGCGAAGGTGGCGAACAGGGCAAACGCAATACGATGAATCGCCTGCTCGCGGCAGCGCGCGTGGAGTTCGCCAGAAAAGGCCTGGCCGGTGCGCGCGTGGAAGAAATTGCCCGGGAAGCCGGCGTCACCAAGCAGCTGGTCTACCACTACTACAACTCCAAGGAAGGCCTGTTTGTTGCGGTACTGGATGAGTCTTCGGACAACATCATGTCCGAGCTGGTCAACCTCAATGTCGAAGAGCTTTCACCGCCAGTGGCGATGCGCGCCGTGCTCAACCATTTTTTTGACCAGTACCGTCTGGACCCCTTCCTCGGCAGCCTGGCGCTGGAAGGCATTCGCTACCATGACACCCACGAAACACCGCGTAACCACTTTCTGGAAATGGCACCGAAGCTGATTGCAAAGCTTGACGCGATTCTGTTGCGCGGCGCCGCCAGTGGTGATTTTCGCGCCGGCATCAACCCGCGTTTGTTGTTGGCCAGTGCTTCGTTGGTGACTACGGGCTGGTTTACCAATCGGTATTCGATGTCGGCACTTGCAGGACTGGATACGGACTCGGAGCAAGGCATGGCCACGTGGCGGCAGTACTCGGCGGATTTTGTGCTGGCGAGTATTTCGCTGGGGGCAGAAAAGAACGTCGACGGCGTTTAAGCGCCGTTCACACACTCTCGCCCAATGAGCTTTCCCTGTGGGAGCGAGCCTGCTCGCGAAGGCGGTGGGTCAGCCCACATTCATGGGGACTGACACTCCCTCTTCGCGAGCAGGCTTGATCCCACAGTGGGTTCTCTGTGGGGCTTGGGATCAGCGACCCGCTTTAGTCAGCCTTTTTACGCAAATACTTGCTCACCCGCTTGGCTGCCAAACGCCCGGCCATGCCATTGACCCCGCCGCCCGGATGACTACCGGCACTGCCCAGATACAACCCCGCCACAGGCAAGGTATCGCCACCCAAACCGTACGCCGGTCGCATGGTGCTCGAGCGCATCGAGGTGGTGTCGATATGCACCACGCAGCCATTCACTGTGTTCAAGCGCGCAGTAAAATCCGGAGCCGCCTCGATGTGTCGACCAATCACCTGCCCCTCGATCCCATCGATGTAGTCATACAGCTGTTCCTGCACCTGGTCGGCCACCCGCTCACGCAGCGCGTCCCAACCTTCATTGGGATTGACCGGCATTACCGGCGGATAGATGTACAACACATCTTGCCCGGCTGGCGCTTGTGACGGGTCGGCCGCACTCGGTGCGGCCACGGTGATATAGGGCAACTTCGGCACTTCACCACGGGCGCAGGCGGCGAAGTTTTCCAGCACGGCTTCTTCGGTACCGATCAGCATGACGGTTTTACGTAGATCAACGCCGTCGCCGCGAATGGCAGCGAAACGTGGCACAGAAATCTGCCCACGCAAGGCAACATCTATCTTTAACGGCCCCGAGCCTTTGCCGTTGGCCGGCGCCATGGCAATGCGTGTCAACAGGTGTTGGGGAATCTCGCCGGGGGTAACCATATCCAGCGCCGGCTTGGGGTGGCAGCCAGCAATGACTGCCCGTGCGGTGAACTGACGACCATCCGCCAGTTTCACGCCTTTGATCAGACCGTCCCTGGCAACGATTTCACTGACGCTGGCCGACACCAGCACTTGCCCGCCCAGCTCTTCCAGTCGAGCCTGCATGGCATTGCTCAACTGCTGCATGCCACCCAATACCCGGCCCACGCCAAAACGATGGAGGAAACCGAGCAAGGCGTAATAGATGCCACCGCCATCGGCGCTGATGTCCCCCGCCAGGCCAGTGAGTGCGCACATTGCGGAAATGGTCACCGGGTGTTCGAAGCGCTCACGCGCCGCCTGCAATGCAGAGCCCGTCATCAGCGCCATCAATTCGGGTTTCAAGGCTTTGTGTTTGATCGCGGTGCCAAGCATTTTCAGCTTCACACCGAGGTTTGTTTTGGCCGGGTCGACACGCATCATCGGCAACGCGATATCGAGGAACATGTCGATGACTTTCATGAACTGCAGAAACGCCTCGGCGTCCTTGCTGCTGAACCGGCGGATCTCGGCGGCGGTTTTCTCGCGATCGCGCCAGAAAATCAGAGATTGCCCATCCGGGTGCAGGTACACGTACCCCGGCGCAAGCTCTATCGATTTGAAACCGTGTCGATCAAGTCCCAACTCCGCTGGTACATGGGAATGCACGCGCATCGACATCATGTCCAGGGCACAGGGATGAACCAGATGCTGCGGCGCTTCCGGTATCAGGTAACCCGAGGAGGCCATTCCGCCAACCTTGTCCAATGCCTCCAGAACCAGCACTTTCTTGCCTTCCAAGCCCAGGTAGCAGCCAGCCGAAAGGCCATTGGTGCCACCGCCGACGATGATCACATCAAAATCCGTAGTGCTCGCATTTTGGTTCTGGTTCATCAATTAATTCCAAGTCGAAGTTCAACCACGGCGGCACACGGCGGCTATGGCGGCAAAGATCAGCCGCGGCGCACCGCACAGGGTGCGCCGGGCAAGGGTTACATGCCGGTGCGACCCATCTGCGCAAACAGCGCGCGCATCGCCACCAGGGAGGGGGTGTGGCTGCTGAAACCACCGTCGGCGACCAGCGTGGTACCGGTGACGAAGGAGGATTCGTCACTGGCCAGGAACGCCACCACATCGGCAATCTGCCGAGGCGTGCCCAGCTCGGCGGTGCAGTGGTTGTCGCGCAGGATGTCGAGCAAGGGTTCAGGCATGGCGTGTTCCGAAGGCGCCAGGCCGATCTGCACGGCGTTGCCGCGAATGCCTTGTTTGCCGTATTGCGAGGCGACCATGCGCGGCAGCATCATCAGCCCCGCCTTCGAGGTGGCGTAGCCGGTCAGGGACATATCGCCCTGCATGCCCAGCCCCGAAGTGGCGAAGATAATCGACCCCTTGCCGGTCTCCAGCATGACCGGTATCACATGCTTGGTGCACAGCACCGCGCCACGAAGGTTGACGGCGATGGCGCGGTCCCAGGCCTGCATGTCGAGATTGACGAAATCGCGGTCCAGCTGACGTTGCTCGGCGTTCAGGATCGCCGCGTTGTTGTGCAGAATATCGATACGGCCAAAATGCTGTTTAACCTGAGCAACCATCGCCCGCACGGCGTCTTCCGAGGACACGTCAGTGGCGATCGCCAAGGCTTGATGACCCTCGGCGAGGAGTGATTGGGCCACGGCTGTGGCCCCCTCGAAATTGATATCGACCACCGCAATACTTGCACCATGCGACGCCAGCACCCGTGCGCACTCAGCGCCCAGGCCGCCACCGGAGCCGGTAATAATGGCCACTCGTCCTGCCAGTTTTCCTGTGCTCATGTTCTGTTCCTTATTGTTTTGGGTGGCGCTTTACTCGCCGGTAAACCGCGGTTCGCGCCGCTCGCTGAACGCCTGGGCCGCTTCGCGGGCATCCTTGGTCGGGGCCAGCAAGGCGAACAGATCAAGCTCCAGATCCAGGCCACGTTTGAGGTCCATGTCCAGTGCCGCCCGAGCCGCTTGTTTGACAAAAGCCGACGCGGTGGGTGGTTTGCTGGCGATGCGCTGAGCAAAGGCACGGACTTCGTCCAGCAGGCTGGCATTATCACTGGCCAAGCGACTGACCAGACCAATGCGCTGCGCTTGCTCGGCACCCACCCGGTCTCCGGTGAGCAACATGTCCAACGCCTGGCCCGGCGCGACCACTCGGGAAAGCCGTTGCGTACCACCGCCACCGGGAATCAGCCCCAGGCCGGTTTCCGGCAAGGCGAACACGGCATCGGGCGCGGCGAAGCGGATGTCACACGCCAGCACCAGTTCCAGCCCACCGCCCATGCAATAACCATGAATAGCAGCGATCACCGGTTTGCTGATGCCGTCCAGGGCTTCGATCCAGCGCACCTGTTCCATGCGCTGCCGAACTTGCAGGCTCGATTCCGGGCCGCGGCGCTCCTTGATATCGGCCCCCGCACAAAAGCCCCGCTCCCCTTCCCCACGAATCACGATCACGCGAATGTCCGGGTCTTGCTGCAGCAGCGCCAGTGCTTGCGGCACGCCCTGACGAATGTCGTCGTTGATGGCATTGATCTGCCGGGGCCGGGTCAGTACCACCCAGCCCACCATGGAATCACGCTCAAGGCGCACCGCGTCGTTGATCAGCACGGGAGGCTGCGGTTTTTGCGCTGTGCTCATACAGGGCACTCCTCGAACTCGAAGACCTGGCCATTGAGTTCTTGTGGATCGATCTTGATCAACGCACGGCCGCCGACGGCCTCCGAGGATTCGATCCACTGGAACCGCGTGCCGCGAGACCGCAGATCCTCAGCCTTGGCCGCCAGGTCGTTGACACCGATGCGGATGTAGTACGGACCCGGCCCCCAGTTATTGACGTAGTGGCCGGCGTCGGTGTTCCAGTACGTCGCCTCGAGCACATCGAGGGTGGCACTGTTCGGCACGGTAAAACCCATTCGCGCACGGCGATAACCTTCGCTGCCGATGTTCTCGACAGGCCCGCTCGGTTCCCAGTCAAGGTTGGTCGAGACCTTGCGTAGGGTTTCGTCGAGATCGCGCACCAGGAAGCCACGAGCAGTGACGCGGACCATATCGCCAGGCTTGAGATCGCGCGGCTGCATCGGCGGTAACTGATAGGTTTCCGGCGGCATCTGCAAAGGCTCGGTCGGCATGATTTCAATGCACAAACCGCCATCCACAGTGGGTTGGTAATACGGTTGCTCGGGAGTAGCACCCAGCCATAAGCGGTCGAAGGGCATTTCCGGGGTGCGCTGCGCCATGCGGAACGGCAAGCGACGACGCATCAGTTTGTCGACCAGCGCGTCGAACTTGTCCCCGTGCAGGGCCAGCACGATGGAGTGCGTGAGCATCGGCCGATGATGCCCCTGGAAATCCTTCAGGCTTTCCAGAAAGTCATGGAACAACGGATCACCGGGGTTCGGCCGGTCCAGGTGCCATTGCGGTTCGATGCGCGTGGGCGACACCGCCAGGGATTTGTGCACCCGCAGGAAATGCGCAATGTACGGGTGATTATCGAACGCCTGGCGCCAGCGTTCGTGTTTGTAGATGCCGAGCTTGTCGACCAACATTTCCGTCATGCCGTCCGGGTCCGGAACCATCATGTCGGCACTCATCAATAACTCGAACATTGTTCTCTCCTTGCAGTTGCCAGCCAGGTCTGTGCCCGGCTATTAGTCAGCGGACGCGCCGGGGTAAGGCGAGCTCAGTCAATTGGGGTGCAGGTGCGCCGGCCGCGGGTTTGCGCGGTTCCTGCTGGGCGCGCGCGTCCTCCAGATCGAGGGTCACGCCGGCCTTGGAGTTGCCTTTAGGGTTGAGCAGGTAGTGCGAGAGGGCCGGGATCAGCACCAGCGCACCGAGCATGTTCCACAGGAACATGAAGGTCAGCAGAATGCCCATGTCCGCCTGAAACTTGATCGGCGACCAGGCCCAGGTAATCACCCCGGCGGCCATGGTCAGGCCAACGAGGGCAACGACACGACCGGTGAAGTCCAGCGAGCGGCGATACGCAACCGCCAGGCTGCCACCGCGTTCCTGCACGGCCAGTTGCACACTGAGCAGATACAACGCGTAGTCGACCCCGACACCGACACCCACGGCGATGACCGGCAAGGTCGCCACTTTCAGGCCGATGCCCAACCAGACCATCAGCGCCTTGCAGATGATCGTGGTCATCAGCAAAGGAATCAGCGCCACCAACGTTGCGCGCCAACTGCGGAAGGTCAGCAGGCAGAGCAAGGCCGTAGCGCCATACACCGCCAGGTACATGGTGATGATGCCCTTCTCTACCTCGATGTTGGTGGCGGCTTCGATGCCGGCATTACCTGCGGCCAAGAGGAATTCCACGGGCTGTTCAGCGCCAGCGGGACTGTTATTTTCCTTGGCAAACTCTTCTGAGACCTTCAAAACCCGGCTCAGGGTGTCCGCTTTGTGATCGGCCAGGTAGGCGATCAATGGAGTGACCGAGCACTGCTGGTTGGTGATCCCCGGAGCAGAAATCATCGCCGCATCCACCGCCGAGTTGGTGATCGCCTGGTCACGGCTGATGCTCAGCCATTTCGGGCTGCCTTCAGCCATGCCGGAGCTGATCATCCGCACGGTTTCGGCCAGCGACTGGGTCGTCTGTACACCGGGCGTCTGGCGCAGGCGCCAGGCCAGTTTGTCCATGCTTTGCAGCGACTGGTACAGACGGCAGCTGTCTTCGTTGGTCTTCATGATGACCACAAACTGGTCACTGGAAAGTCCGTAGTGGCTGGTGATGTAGGCATTGTCGAGGTTGTAGCGCGAATCCGCGCGCAACTCGGGCGCGCCGGGGTCCAGATCGCCCACCTTGAGGTGCATCATCACCACACTGCAACCCAAGGTCACCAGCAGCGACAAGGCGATGACCGCCGTGGCCCACGGACGTTCGGTGAAGCGGTCGAGACTGTGCCAGAGGTGTCCGAGCAAGCCCCGATTTTCTGCGCCCGCCTGATCTTTGGCGATGGCGATACGCGCGGCTTTCTTACTGACGCCCAGGTACGACAGCGCCACCGGAATCAGCAGTAGTTTGGTGAAAATCAGCACGGCGACACCGATGCTGGTGGTCAGGGCCAGGTCGCGGATCACCGGGATATCAATGATCACCAGCACGGCAAAACCGACGATATTGGTCAGGAGCGCCGTCAGGCCGGTGAGAAACAAACGGCGGAAGGTATAGCGCGCAGCGATGTATTTATGGGTGCCACGGCCAATGTCCTGAAGAATGCCGTTCATTTTTTGTGTGCCATGGGAAATCCCGATGGCAAAAATCAGGAACGGCACCAGGATCGAGTAAGGGTCCAGTTCGTAACCGAGGATTTGCATCAAACCCAGCAGCCACACCACCCCCGCCACCGCCACGCTCACCAGCAGCAACGTGCTGCGCAGGCAGCGGGTATAGAAATAGACGAACAACCCGGCGATCAGTACCGATGCGCCAAAGAACAGCATGACCGAATACAGGCCGTCGATCAGGTCGCCGACCAGCTTGCTGAAACCGACAATGTGGATGCCCACCTTGTCACTTTCCAGCGAGCGAATCTGCGCTTCCAGCTGCTTGGAAAAATCACCGTAATCCAGGGGTTGCCCGGTCTGCGGATTGGTATCGAGCAGCGGCGCGACGATCATGCTCGACTGACCGTCGTTGGCCACCAGGTTGCCAATGATCCCGGAGCGCATGATATTGCGGCGCAGGGCCTTGATCGACTTGTCGCTGCCGTCGTAATCCGATGGCATGACCGCACCGCCATCAATGCCCTCCTCCGTCACTTCTTTCCAGCGAACGATGGGCATCCACAGCGATTTCATCCAGGAGCGGTCGATTCCCGGAATCAGGTACAGGGTGTCGTTGACCTTTTGCAGCGCCAGCAGATAGTCGGCGTCGTAGATATCACCGGATTTGTTTTCCACCACTACGCGAATGCTGTTACCCAGGCCCGGTAACTGGTTTTTATAGGCCAGGTAATTCTTGATGTACGGGCTGGAGCTGGGAATCATTTTCTCGAAGCTGGCATTCACCTGAAGCCGTGTAGCAAAGAAGCCCAACACCACCGTGGCGAGCAAGCAGGCAACGACGACCACCATGCGATGACGGAAAATGACCCGTTCAAACCAGCCACCGGAGTTTTTGTCAAAGTCCTCTAGGTTGGCAATCACTGGCATCCCGCTGTTGAATTTTTGCTCGACCATTTTTTCTTTCTCGTAGGGGAATCGTGCCGACGGCGTTAGTTGGCCTGGGCGATATCGATGACCTTGGCGCCGCTGAAGCGCGTGACAAGCAGGCTCCCAGCCTGTTTGGTGGCACTGGCTGCATACACCTCGCCTACCCGCGCGTCTGCCAGCGGCGTGACCTGCAAACTCTGCCGGTCAACACTGACCAGTTGCCCACCCTGGCTCACGACGATCAAGGCAAAACCCTGCTCGACGATGCTGACGAGGCTGCTATTGAGATTGGTTGCCACCGGCTGCCACTGCTGGCCGTCATCACGGCTGGCAAACAGATTGCCGCGCAGTCCGTACGCCAGCAGCAGACCGTCGAAGGCGCGCACGCCGAAGTACGTGCCTGTGTAGGGCGTATCGATTTTCACGAAACGTTGTTGCTGACCATCCAGGCGCAGCAGCAGACCCTGCTCACCGCCGATGTAAAAAGTGCCGGCCTGTTCCGCCAGGCCATACAGGTGCATGCGCCGATCGTTGTCACTGCGCTCGGTCCACGGTTGCCAGTTCTGGCCGTCGTCCGTGCTGTGCAACAACAGGCCGAAGGCACCCACGGCAAACCCGCTGCCGTGCTCATCGAACATCACATCGAGAAAGGGTGCGGCCAACACGTCCGGCGTCGCCGAGGTACTGGCGGCCATCGCCACTTCCTTGAGCATCTGGGCGGCGACTTCATCGCCTTGTTCAGCGCGAGGGCCGTAGTAAGCGTTAAGCAAGGTCAACAGGCGGCGCCCGTCGAGTTGCACTTGCCAGCTGTCACCGCCGTCGGTGGTGTGCATGACCACCGCATCGTGACCGACGATCCAGCCATCACGCTCGCCGCGAAACCGTACTTGCACCAGATCGCTGGACACCGGGCTAGCGACCTGTTGCCAAGTGCGGCCTTCATCGGTGGAGCGCTGGATCAACCCGTGCAGGCCGACGCCGATCATCGTGTTGCCCGCCGTGGCGACCGACAGCAAGGGTGCGGGCAGGTGTTCATCGACCCGCTGCGCTGGCACGTCGAGCGAGTCGGCCGACAACGCGGCGGCGCTGTAGGCAGGCGTTGTCAGCAATGAGCTCGCGCCGACCGTCAACGCGACAGCCAGGAGCAGGCGCGAAGTAGAAAGAAGAAAAGAAGCAGGGCAAGGGCTAGTCATTATTTTTATTCCTTAACCATCCCGCGTGGCAAACTCACCTGTTCTGCCTGCCCGGCTTGATGCGCAAACCGGCAGGCAGGACAGGCGAAATCACATCAGCGCTGGGTGACCCGGGCCACAATGGCTTCAGGGTTCATGTCACGCTCGGAGAGTGGTTTGTCGATGAACTTGTAGCCGCCTTTCAAACCATCGTTGAGCAACGCGTACATGCCTTTGTTGAAGTCATACACGACGTTTTTCACGTTGTAGGGAATGTTTTTGTCGTAGAGCTGAACGCCGCTGAGGAAGATCGAGCGATACAACGCGCCGCTCTTGTCCCAGGCGTCATACAGGCCGACCCCGAAAGTATCTTCATCCAGGTAATAGGTGCGTTTGCTGTAGACGTGGCGCATGCCCGGCTTCAACGTCGCTTCCACGACCCACACCCGATGCAGCTCCCAACGCTCGTTCGCCGGGTTGGCGTGGTGCGGCATGAACTGATCTTCCTGCTTACCGACGCCAAAGTAGAACTTGTAAGCGTTGTACGGGATGTACATTTCCTTGCGACCAACCAGCTTGTAGTCAAAGCGGTCCTGGCTGCCGGAGAACATTTGCAGTTCGTCGAACAGCGTCACACCGCCCTGGCTGGCCACGGGCGTATCGAATGCAAATTCCGGTGCCAGTTTTACCCGGCGCTGGCCTGGGGAATAACTGAACGAGCGACGGGCCTTTGCCAACGGATCGAGGAAGTCAGTGAGCACCACCACTTCACCGGAGCGCCGGGCCGGATAGTCATTGCGCGAGAACACCCGGGCGTACATCAGTGGATCTCGATCCGCTTGAGTCACCTGGTAGTACGGGGTTTCTTCGAATGTCGCCTGTTCGGCGGTCTTGGTGATCGAGCCGTTGGCGTCGACTACCCAGCTGTTGGACGAAGACGTGGTCGAGTAGCCGGTGCCGATCTTGTAGCGCACCTGCTGGTTCCACATCACTTCGTTGCCGGTCTTCGGAATCGGGAACGGCAGGCCGCCACGGCAGGATGGATCAACGGCCAGGCCGTCTTTCTGGATCGTGCAGCTGCCGGCGTTACGCACGGTGGCATCGAGCACCGCTTTGGGATAGGCGGTGGTGCGATGGCTTGGGTAAATGTCGATGTAGTAAGTCGGGTATTTCTTGATCAGGGTTTTCTGCCCTTCGCTGAGCTTGTCCGCATACTTGTCGACATTTTTGGCGTCAATGCGAAACAGGGGTTTTTCATCCTTGAACGGATCAACCCAAAACCCGCTGTCGGGCTTGAAACCCGCTGGTGCGGTGGTCAGGCCGCCCTCGTAAGCGGGGATCGTGCCATCGGCGTTACCGGCCTGAATCGCTCCGAACTGCGTCAGGCTCTTACCCAGGTCCGAGGCGTCGCCAGCAGCGGCTGCTGTAAGGCTACAGGTCGCAAAACTCATCAGGACGGCAGTTAATGCAAGTGGACGTTTCATGAACACGTTCTCCGATTCTTGTTTGATTTATCAGAAGGAGGTCTTGAAGGTAAAAGCCAGCCAGCCGCGGTCTTCACCACCTACGTTGCCGTTACCGGCGACGGTGCCATTGGCCAGGTTCTTCGGTTGGGCCGCTGTATCGGCATAACGCAGGCCGAATTCATACAACTGGGCATAAGTGAGTTTGACGCCAACGGAGTAAGACAGCGCGCCTTCGCTGCCGCCACCGGCTGTTGGTGCGTTGCCATGCAGGCCGTAATTGACAGTGAGAGGTACATCCATGTCCCAGGAGGGGAAGATCGAGATGTATTGCGGAGTGTAGTTGACCGCGACCGCGTAATAATCTTTCGAGGAGCAGCCATCCGACTCACTGCCGGACCCGGCGATGCCTGGCGTTCTGGCGTTGGTGCAAGCGGCTTTTCCGACACCTTTATAGAGCTCTTCGTGTTCGGTCACGCGCTGCAAGTGGCTGTAGGCGAACTCACCGACGAGAGTCCCGTTGTTCGAAATGAAGTTACGCGGGACGCCGTAAACAGCGTTGGCGATAAAGTGAATGGTGTCGCCGCGCGGGCCTTCGTCGTCCAGCGCGCTGACGCCGGTGGCATTCAAGGCACCGTTCATGCGGTAGGACAGTTCAGAGCCGACCGCGACCGTATTGAAAACCCGGGCAAAACTGACGCCCGCCAGCTTCACGCCACGCGGGTAAACAACCCGATACGAACCCAGCGCTGCCTTGACCTGTGGGGCCAGCCAAGGCTGGTAGTCGTCGAACTGGCGATAGTAGGCGCCGAACGTCGATTCGACTTCTTCAACGTTGAGTTTGGCCATCACGCCCCAGTTTTTGCCGTCGCGACCGAAGCGCGAATCCTGACGCTGCAACGTCGCTCCGTTAGCCGCTACTGGCAGTTGGTCTGGCCCTTCGAACAAGGGATCGGCCGCGCCGAAATAGGTACCACCATAAGGAATGCGAGTGGGCTCCCATTCATAGAAGTATTGACCGGCAACGGAGAGGTGATCAGTGACCTGGGCCTTGGCCGAGATCTGCCCGACCGGCAGGAACACTTCCTTGGTTTCGATACCCGGGCTGGTAGAGGCTTTCACGCCATCGCTGGGTGCCTGGGAGTAGGAAACGGCGTGTGCACCGAACAGCAAGCTCTCGCCCCAGTAGTTGGTATGCCGACCGACTTTCAGGTTGACCGGTGTCTCGCCGATGTTGAAGTTGCGCCAGACGAAGGCATCGAGAATCTCTCCCGACGGGCCGTTCATGTAGCGCTTCACTTCATCGCTGTAGCGGTTGTTGTGATAGCTGGTGGCGAAGCCGGGAACGTTACTTTTCACATCGTGATCGTTATAAGCCTGGTCGAACCAGCCTGCACCGCTGAGGCGTCCGCCCCACTCGTTGAGGTAGGAAAAGTCGAGTTCACTCAACACATCGAGACGATTTGTAACAATATCGCCTTTATCGAATTTGCCGTCGGACTCGTCGAAGTTCGGCGTGTTCATGATGCGACTGTCCTGACTGTCAGTCCGCATGCCCAGGTTGTAGCGGACTGTGTTGTCCCAGCGCAGGCGATAGTCGGGGTTCGGCAGATCGAACGAGAGCGCCATGACGCCTTGAGCGCCCCCAACCATCATCAGCGTAAGCGCACCTTGAGCCAGTACCAGCCGACTCTGCTTGGTCTTATGATTCATACACACTACCTTTTATTGTTATTTTCAGTCGCTATGTGCGTTCAAACGGTCCTTCCAGCGATTTGCGCAACCCCACAATATCGTTGAATGTCTCGCCTGGACAGTCCGCTCAAGAGGTCTGGCACGCATCCAGAACCGCTCTCCTCCTCAGCTGAAGTCACCGTAACGGATCGCAAAATAAAATTCCACATAAAGATTTCAATTCTCTATCTAGAATTTTACACCCATCAAAGTGAAGGATCGTTCCAGCAAAGGTGCTCCCACTGGTAGATACTGCACACAAAACCAATAAACGTTCAAATAAACTTTGACGCTTTTCGGCTTTAGGCTTTCAATAGCCCCTGTCATACCCACAAAACTCGTGGCGTTGCGCAGGAAAAACCGCAGTTGAACCGACAGAAAAAAAACAAGAGGAGCCACCATGAATATTGATTTGAGGGCCAAGCGCGTGATCATCACAGGCGCTTCCCGAGGCATTGGTCTGGCCATCGCCCGGGCATTCGCAGCTGAAGGGGCACGGGTAGCGATATGCGCACGCAGCGAGGCAGACGTCCGCGAAGTTGGCGCGCAACTCGCGGAACACGCCCAGGCGGTGATTGCCCGGGCTGTCGACGTGACGGACAGTGAGGGGGTCAAGGCGTTTGTTGCTGAAGTTGCACACGCGTGGGGCGGGGTCGATGTATTGGTGAACAACGCCGGTCAAGGCCGTGGCGGCAACCTCGACACCCTGACCCCGGAAGTCATCCTCGAACATGCCAACATTCTGCAAATGGGGCATTTCCGCTTCGTGCAGGCGGTGGTGCCGTTCATGCGTGAACAGCGCTGGGGGCGGATCATCGAAATCAACGCCCTGGCCGGGGTGATTCCAACGCCCGACGGCATCCCTTCGGTGATTAACCGCGCATCGTGCATCGCCCTCTCCCGCTCACTGGGCATGTCGCTGCCCAAGGACAATATCCTGGTCAACAGCCTGAACATGGGCTGGATCGATACCGGCCAGTGGGACCGTCATTACAAGGAAATGGGACCGGGCGTCAGTCGCGAGGAATTCGACGCCATGGTGATGAAGGTAGTACCGCTCGGCCGCTACGGTAAACCAGAAGACGTTGCCGGCATGGCACTGTTTCTCGCCAGCGAATATGCCAGTTTCATCAGCGCCGCCTCGATCGACATTGCCGGCGGCATGGGCGGACAGATTGCCTACTTCCCAACCCTTAAACGCGATTTTGCCGCGACGATCGCCGCACGTAACGCTGCCAGCGAATAACGCGATTACACATCGACAACCGCTCCGGTGCGCACTGCGCACCCTCAACGTTGGCGCACCCGTGATGAACTTGCTGTTCCCTGTTCTTGCCACACTGATCTGGGCCGCCAGTACCGTGGTCAATCGCCTGTCGGTTGGGGTGATTGACCCCGCCGCCATATCCTTTTACCGCTGGCTGGTCGCGCTGCTGGTGTTGTCACCGGTGTTGTTGCCCAGGGTCTGGCGGTTGCGGCGGCAGATTCGGCCGCACTTGGCCAAGCTGTGGTTGCTGGGCCTGCTCGGCATGTCGCTGTACCAGTCGCTGGCGTATTTCGCTGCGCACACTGTCAGCGCCACTTCCATGGGCCTGATCCTGGCGACAATGCCTCTGCTCACCGTGCTGCTCGCCTTTCCCCTGCTCAATACCCGACCGACCGCGACGTTATTGGTCGGTGCTCTGGTGTCGTTTGCCGGGCTGACGTGGTTGCTGGCCGCAGGCGACCTGCCCTCGCTCTTTGCACACGGGGTTGGCCGAGGGGAATTGATGATGTTGCTGGCCTCGCTGTCGTACGCGTTGTACTGCGTGCTGGTCAAGCGCTGGCAGATTCCCCTGCCGACCTGGGAAAGCCTTTACGTGCAAATAATCTGCGGCACCCTGCTGTTGGTGCCGCCCTTTGTGCTGGCCCCTTCGATAGCCCTGACAACCGCTAATGTCCCGCTGGTGTTGTTCGCAGGTCTGTTTGCCTCGGCGCTGGCACCCGGCTTGTGGATGCGTGGTTTGCAAACCCTGGGTCCGGAAAAAACCGCCGTGCTGATGAACCTGGTTCCGTTATTTACCGCGGTGTTGGCGATTGTGTTGCTGGGGGAAACATTGCACCTGTACCACGCGGTCGGCGGCGGATTGATTTTGCTGGGGATTGGATTGGCGCAATGGAAACCCGTACGGCTCCTGACCGAAGCCGCTACCTGACTGACTTGCCCATGGTTTCGCATTGTCGAGCGAGTCCGCACTATTCCTGATTGGTCTCGCTCAATTATCCAACAGGTGCTGATAGGCTTGCGTCAGTGGCCGCGCATCCTGCCCAAGCAAAGGCGTCCGCCGAGGCTTACGGCCATGCGTCAGCAAACGTACGGTATCGAAGTCTTCTGCGGCGGCGAAAAAACGTTCCACCATCGGCAGCCCTGCCTGCCCCCATTCATCCATGTTCGACATCCAGGTCTGCATCCCCCAAACCGGCCAACGTCGCAATTGCTCCCAGGCCGCGTTCTGGTCGAGCACGCCCTGGGCACCGAGGCTGATCAATTTGTCGCGGTATATCGCCAGCAATCGCTGCGCATCGCCTCGGCGCTCCGCCACGGTCAACGCACCCAGCATGAAGTACGCGACATCGCGCCATGGCCGGCCATACCGGGCGAGTTGCCAATCCAGCCAGATACGTTGACCGTCACTGCGTAAAAAACTGTTGCCCTGGTGCGAGTCGCCATGGATCAGACAACTGGGAGAAGTCTGCTCCCGTTCGAAGGCAGCCAATTCGTCGAAGGCATGGCTGAACAACTCCGGTGTCTCGTACATCCATTTCGGCAACAACCGCTGGTATTCCGGTTTGCGCAGATTGACCTTGATGTAGTTGTACATGCGCAGCAGACCGTCGCTGTCCACCGGGTTGTCCATCGACACCGGCAGCCAGCCCTGGCCCCGTAGCTGCGGACTGTTCCAGGTGGCAGCATGCAAGGTCGCCAGTGATTCCAGCCCCCGAGCCACACCGTCCACGCCCAGGTGATCGGTGCTATGGCCAAATTGCCCCGCGGCCAGGCCGAGGTCTTCCATCATCACCACGCCTCGGCCGCCTCCATCGGCGTCCCAGTCGGTGAAATAGATTTCTGGCAGTGGCGCGTCGGGCCAGCCGCTCGCCAACTGATAAAAGCGCGCTTCCAGCTCACAGATATCGCCGCTCTCGAAACCTTCGGACCAATTCGACTTCAGGCACACGTGCGCAGGAATACCCGCGCGCTGACCGACCTCATTCAACTCAAGTCTGACGCGGAATTTGGTGGTGTGCCCGTTACGTACCTCCACCGCCGTCAACGCCAGCACCTCGATGCCTGGGTAGCGCGGCTGCAATAATTGCGTAAGCCAGGCGGCGTCGATCTCGCTCAGGTGTCGAGGCAGGCGTCCGCTGCGCTGCGGGTAAGGCCGCCCCAGCGGACTATCCGTCACGGTGTCAGCACCCGACCAGCGTTGGCCGGCACCTTCAGCTTGAGCAGTTCAATCGCGTTACCGCTGCGAATCCTCTCGCGGTCTTCAGCAGACAAGCCGATGCCTTCGGTCAGATCGCCATGGTCATAGGCCCCGCCAAAGTTGGTGCCGTACAGCAGACGCTCCGCCCCCACCACCTCGGCAACACCGCGACGCAAGCCGGGCGCATGAACGTCGAGGTCGAAGTAAAAATTCTGCAGGTAATCCATCAACGGCCGCTGATTGCGCGAGTCCGGTGCCATGGCCCGATTCAGTTCGCTCAGGCGCCCCAACTGGAACACCGCCATGCCACCGGCGTGAGTGATGTAGGTTTTCAACGTCGGGAAAACATCCAGCGCGCCGCCGCAGATCAGGTACCAGAAGAACAGCGTTTCATCGACGCAGTCACCAACGATGGACGTGGTTTCGAACTTGTCGTCCGTGTGTTTTTCACCCCAGTAAATCGACTGGTTGAAGCCGTGCACCATGATCGGTACATCCAGCTGGGTGAGTTTTTCCCAGACGGGGAACAGGCGTTCGTCGTGAGCCTCCAGACCATTGAAGTTGGCCCCGCCGACGCACACACCCTTGGCGCCCAACTGAGTCACCGCGCGTTCGATTTCCTTGGCCGCATTCAGCGGATCCGCGAGGTTGGCGTGGCACCAGAAATCGAAGTGGTCGGGATCAGCCCGGCAAAATGCCGACAACTCGTCGTTGCAAATGCGTGCGTATTCATTAGCGAAATCACCCGCCCAATACATAAAGCAGTGAGACGGCGTCGACATCACCAGTTTGTCGACACCCCGCTCTGCCATCAGCTTGCGACGGCTGGCGTGGCTCATGCGCGCGAGGATATTGGCCTGCGCTTCGGCATCCGTCGCGGCTTTGGCCGGTTGCTTGGTGCCGAGGGAAAAATGCCCCACGGTCAGCCCCTGCACTTTCATGAATGGCCCCCAAAACTCGTGGCGGTTCAGCATGCCCTCAGTCAGCAAGTGGGCGTGGACATCAATCAGCATGGCGTTCTCCTTGTTGTAATTAGCCAGCAGACCGAACGACCCGCTCGCAGGGCATTCGGATCAATTTAAGGGATAACTGCACCTCTAATAATATAAACACATTTCTAATATGTGTTCATTTAAATATGAGTCGCAGGGCTGCCTTTTTATAAAATCCGCACAAAAAAAAGCGGCCCTCTCAGGCCGCAAATGCGTGTCCACTCGATGAAATCAGCGTTGTGTCTCCTGTGAAACAATCGACTCAGGTTTCATATCGCGCTCCGATAATGGCGCATCGTGTACCCGATATCCGCCCTTGAGCCCATCGTTGAGCAATGACCACATGCCTTTGTTGAAGTCATAGCTGACGTTTTTCACCGTGTACGGCAGGTTTTTGTCGTACAGCTGCACGCCGCTCTGGAACAGTGCGCGATACAGCACCCCGCCCTGGTCCCAGGCGTCATACAGGCCGGCACCAAAGGTGTCTTCGTCGAGGTAGTAAGTGCGCTTGCTGTAGACGTGGCGTTTACCCGGTTTCAGGGTCGCTTCCACCACCCACACCCGGTGCAGTTCCCAGCGCTCGCAAGCCGGGTTGGCATGATGCGGCTTGAACTGTTCTTCCTGGCCGCAACTGAAGTAGAACTTGTAGGCGTTGTACGGAATGTACATCTCCTTGCGGCCCACCAGTTTGTAGTCGAAGCGGTCCTGGCTGCCGGAGAACATCTGCAATTCGTCGAACAGGTTCACACCGCCCTGGTTGGGCACTGGCGTGTCGTAGGCGAACTCCGGCGCCAACTTGATGCGGCGCATCCCTGGAGTGTAACTCCAGGCACGCCGTGGCTGGCTTTGCGGGTCGAGGTAGTCGGCGAGGATGATCAGTTGCCCGGCGCTGCGGGCCGGGTAACTGTCCAACGCCCAGGCGCGGTAATACAACTGCGGATCGCGATCGGCCTGCTGAGTCTGGTAGTACGGCGCCTCTTCCATGGTCGCGGACTCGGCGGTCTTGGTCACCGAACCCTGGGAATCGACTACCCAACTGTTGGACGATGCCGTGGTGGTGTACCCCGTGCCCTTGTAGCGCAGTTGCTGATTCCAGATGACCTCGTTGCCGTTTTGCGGCAGCGGGAACGGCAGCCCCCCTCGGCACGCCGGATCGACCGCGAGGTTGTCCTTGGTCGTGCGGCAGTTGCTGGCGTTGCGCAGCGAGGCATCGAGCAACGCTTGCGGGTACGCCGCGGTGCGGTGGGTGGGGTAAATATCCAGATAGTAGTCGGGGAATTTACTCAGCAGCATTTTTTGCCCGCCGCTCAAGCGGTCGGCGTACTGCTCCATGTTTTTCGAGTTGATCCGCAGCAGCGGTTTTTCATCCTTGAAGGGGTCGGCCCAGAATCCGCTGTCCGGCCTGAAGCCTGGCGGGCTCTGCGTCAGGCCACCCGTGTACGGGGGAATGCTGCCATCGGCATTACCCGCAATGATCGCGCCGAACGGCGTCACAGTTTTACCGATTTGTGCCACCTGGTCGGCCGGTGCCGCCCCTTGGCTGCAAGTAGCGATGCTCAACAGCGCCAATGCCCATGCAAATTGTCCTTTCATAAACAGGTACTCCGCTTCTTGGCTCTTTTAGATGGAGGTTTTGAAGGTAAAGGCCAGCCAGCCACGGTCGGTTCCGCCCACGGCGCCGTTCCCCCCGACGGTGTCCCCGGGGATGTTCTTCGATTGGGCGTCCGTGTCGGAGTAACGCAAGCCAAATTCGTAACGTTGGGCATAGGTCAGTTGCACGCCGGCAGACCAGGTCAGCGCGCCTTCGTTACCACCGCCGGCGCTGGCGGCGTTGCCCGACAGACCATAATTGACGGTCAGCGGAACGGTCATGTCCCAGGACGGGAATACCGACAGGTATTGAGGTGTGTAATTGACCGCGATAGCCGCGTAATCCCGGGTCGAACAGCCGTCGCGTTTGCCACCTGAGCCGGGCGTGCCCACTCGTGGATCGACGCAGTTGCTGCTGTTCTCACCCAGATAAAGCTCTTCGTGCTCGGTCACTTTGCGCAGATGGCTGTAGGCGAACTCGCCCACCAGGGTGGCGTTGTTGGCGATAAAGTTACGCGGCACGCCGTACACGGCGTTGGCGACGAAGTGGAAAGTATCGCCACGCGGCCCTTCGTTGTCGGAGGGGTCGACGCCGACCGCGTTCAAGGCACCGCCCTTGCGATACGAGATCTCGCTACCGATCGACACCGTGTCGAGCACAGTCGAAAGACTCAGGCCGACCAGTTTGACGCTGCGTGGGTATACCAGGCGGTAGCTGCCGGTGGCAGCCGAAATTTCTGGCGCCAGCCAGGGTTGGTAGTCATCGAACTGGCGGTAGTACGCGCCCAACGTCGACTGGATCGCTTCAACGTCGTACTTGGCCATCAGACCCCAGTTGGCGGAGTCGCGACCGTATTTCGATTTTTCCCGATTGAAGGAAAAACCCGGGGCTACCGGCAAGCGGTCCGGGCCTTCGAAAAACGGGTCCGCCGCGCCAAAGTAGGTGCCGCCGTACGGGATGCGCGTGTAGTCCCACTCGTAGAAATACTGCGCGGCCAGGGTCAGGTTGTCGGTGGCCTGGGCCTTGACGGATATCTGTCCGATGGGCAAGAACACTTCCTTGGTTTCAATGCCAGGACTGGTCACCGCCTTGGCGCCATCGAGCGGCGCCTGCGAGTAGGAAATCGCATGGGCGCCGAACAGCAATCCTTCGCCCCAGAAGTTGGTATGGCGGCCAATCTTGACGTTGACCGATGCATCGCCCAGACGAAAGTTCTTCCAGACGAAGGCGTCGAGTATTTCCCCCGAGGGGCCTTCGACGTAGCGCTTCACTTCCGAACTGTAATGATCGTTGTCGTAGCTGGTCTGGAATCCGGCAACATGACTGCGCACATCGTTATCGTGGTACGCCTGGTCATACCAGCCGGCAGCGCTGAGCCGTGCTCCCCAGTCCTTGCGGTAGGCAAAGTCGAGTTCGGTGAGCAAGTCGATACGGTTGGTGACGATGTCGCCCTTGTCGAACTTGCCGTCGGATTCATCGTAGTTGGGGTTGTTCATGATGCGCCGGTCCTGGTCTTCCATGCGCATCCCCAGGTTGTAGCGCAGGGTGTTGTCCCAACGCAGGTGAAAGTCCGGGTTGGACAGTTCGATCGGCGCCGCCAACACCGCACCACCGAAACCCAACGCCATTTCCCCGACCGCCAGCAGTACCATCGCCCGCTGGGCTCGCATGCGCCCCTGTTTACTGATCTTTTTCATGCAAACCACCTTTTGTTTTTATTGTCAGTCGTTTGTCTGCACCCCGGTCGCAGGGCGGCATGGCTAGCGCCCGATGGGGTAAATGATGGATTTTTCCTGGGTGAACTCTTTGAGCCAGTTCGGCCCGAATTCGCGGCCCAGGCCTGAACGCTTGAAGCCGCCAATCGGCGCATAAGGCAGGCTGCCGCTGCCGCCATTGAGGTACACGCTGCCCGCGCGGATGCGTCTGGCCAGGGCGTAGGCGGTGGCGGCATCGGCCGAGGCCACGGCAGCGTTGAGGCCAAAGCGCGAATCATTGGCGATGGCCACGGCTTCGTCATCGCTGTCGAAACCGATCACCACCCCCACCGGCCCGAAGATTTCCTCTTGGGCAATCAGCATGTCGTTGCGCACGTCATCGAACAGGGTGATGTCGCTGAAGAAGCCCTGGCGTAGGTGCGCAGGTCGGCCACCACCACACACCAGCGTGGCCCCGGCATCGCGGCCGCTGGCGATGAAATGCTCGACCTTGGCGCGCTGCGACTCGCGGATCAGCGGGCCCATCATCACGCTGGGATCCGCCGGGTCACCGACCTTCCACTGCCCGGCAATGGCTTTGGCGCACTGCACGAATTGCTCGCGTACCGAGTGATGCACCACGAAGCGCGTCAGCAGCGCACAGCCCTGCCCCGCGTTGACCGCCAGCCCGGCAACGGCCCCCAAGGCGGTGGCCTGAATGTCGGCATCGCCGCGCACGATCAATGCCGATTTGCCGCCCAGTTCCAGATGCACGCGCTTCAGGGTCGGCGCCGCTTGACTCATGATGCTCATGCCCACCGTTTCCGAACCGGTGAACGAGACCATGTCCACCCGCGGGTCGCTGCTTAACAGGCTGCCCACTTCGATACCGCCGGTGACAATGTTGAGCACGCCCTTGGGCAAGCCGATTTCTTCAGCGATCTGACCGAACAACAGCGCCGAGTACGGGGTAAATGGCGAAGGCTTGAGTACCAGGGTGTTGCCAGCCAGCAAGGCGGGAAACACCTTGGCCAGGTTGAGCAGAAACGGAAAGTTGTAGCCAGTGATGCCAGCCACCACCCCGATGGCCTCACGTTCCACCGTGCCGCTGCCGAGAATCATCGGCCCGGTCGGGTTGAACGGGTTGGGATTGGCCTGCACCGGAATCTGCAGGCTGTCGCTGTGCAGAGAATGCTCGATCGCGGTCAGCACATGGCCCAGCGGCATATCTACCTGCATGGCGTAAGTCACGCCTTGCGAGCAGCCGACTTCAGCGATGATCAGCGCGGCAATCTGCTCCCTTTTGGCCACCAAAACGGCGTGCATCCGCCGCATGTACCCGGCCCGTTCGGTCATGCTCAGCCACGGCCAGGGGCCGTTATCAAAGGCGTTGCGAGCGGCGGCAATGGCCGCGTCGGCGCTGTGCAGATCACCGCTCGGTGCATGACCGATGACCGCTTCGGTGGCGGGGTTGAGCACCGCTTCGCGCGGACCGTCGACACCCACCCACGCGCCATTGATGTACAGCTTGTCCAGCTGGGTAAAGGGAACACTCATGGTGTTGGATCTCCTGAGACTTTGCCGGTAATGATTTCTGCAGCGCGCATGGCAATGGCCATGGCCGGGGCATTGGTGTTGCCAGAAACCAGGCACGGCATCACCGAGGTGTCGACCACACGCAGGCCCTCGACGCCACGCACTCGCAGTTCAGGGTCGAGCACCGAGGCGCTGTCGGCACCCATGCGACAGGTTCCGGAAACGTGATAGGCGGTCTGGCCGAAGCGGCGGAACGCGGCAAGAATTTGCGCGTCGCTTTCAACCTTCGGCCCCGGTGTCAGCTCGCCGACAATGAATGGCTTGAGCACCGGCTGCGCAGCCAGACGGCGGAACCAGCGAAACAGGGCAATTGCGGAGGTGCGATCGATCTCGGCGCTCAAATAATTGGCGTTAATCCGGGGTGGAACCGTGGCGTCTGCCGATTGAATGCGCACCTCACCCTGGCTCTGTGGACGCAGGAAATAGCCGCCGATGGTCAGGCCGGGCTGCTTGTCGATTTCGACCTTGTTGCCGTCACCGTCCATGGAATAGAGGCTGACGCCAATTTGCGCGTCCGGTCGCTCCAGTTCGGGGCGGGTCTTAATAAAGCCGCCGGCCTCGTGGGCGGCGTGGGTCATCGGTCCTTTCTTGCGCAAAAAGTATTGGGCCACTGCACCGAGTAACCCAATCCCATGGAAGCAATGATTGAAGCTGCCACGGGTGACCCGGTACTGCATGGCCATGTACACGTGCTCACGCAGGTTGCGCCCGACCTCGGGGGCGTCGTGCAGCACACGGATACCCAGCGAGTTCAACAGTGCGGCCGGGCCGATGCCAGACAGTTGCAACAGCTTCGGCGATTCAATGGCACCGGCGCACAACAACACCTCGCGGCGCACTTCGAAGCGTCCCTTGCCGGCACTGTTGTTGACCTGCACGGCACAGGCACGGTGCTTGCTGAACTCGATGCGTTGCACATCCGTGCCGGTCATTACCGTCAAATTCGGACGTGCGCGCACCGGGTCGAGAAAGGCCTTGGCGGCGCTGAATCGCTTGCCTTTCCAGGTGGTTTGCGGCTGATAGCCGAAGCCACCCTGAGTGACCGAGTCGATATGATTGGTGTCTTCAGTGCGCGCCACACCCAGCTCACCGGCCGCGCTGATGACGGCATCGCACAGGGCGTGGCCCGACGGGTGCACGGTGACTTTGAGCGGACCACCGACTCCGCGCCATTGGCTCTTGCCCAACTGGTGGTCTTCGAGGGCGACAAACTGCCGGCCCATGTCTTTCCAGCCCCAACCGGCGCAGCCTTGCGCTTCCCAATGGTCATAATCGGCGGGTGCTCCCCGTACGTAGACCATGCCGTTGACCGAACTGGAGCCACCAATCGTTTTGCCCTTGAGCCATTGCTCGTCGCTCATGCCCTCACCGCGTGCCGCCTTGTAGCTCCACACATGCGGATTGCCGGGGCTGAGCAGTTTGCCAATGCCACGGGGCATGGCAATCAACGGGCTGGTGTGATCCGGGCCGCTCTCGATCAGCAGCACCGAAACGGTCGAGTCGGCGGACAAGCGATTGGCCAAAACGCAGCCAGATGACCCCGCACCGATGATGATGTAGTCGTAGGTTTTGCTCATTGTTGTTCTTCTTTTGCGGGTTGCTGAAAGTCTTCCATCGACAGGGCGGCACTCACCGGGGTTCGTCTGATGTCTCGCGAACCTCGATCACCCGTTCCGGGCAGGCCCGGGCGCCCCGTTTCGCCAGCCCCTCTTCCCCAATCGGTACACTGAAGCCGCTGCTGGCGATGTAGCCGTTGTCATCGAGTGGATAGAGCGTGGGCGCGACGTTGTTGCAGCGGGCATGACCCACACAGCCGGATTGATTGATCAACACTTTCATGCGTTGGCCACCTGTTTGTTCGAGGCGGTTGCCGTGGTGCCCGGCTGGTCCCATTGCAGGTGCAAGTCTTCCATACCGAATACGCCGAAGGCGTTGAATTTGGGCGTGGTGTCGTCAGCGATGCGCAGGGGCGGCAGCCGTTGCAACCACAACTCCAGGGCAATCCGAAGTTCACGGCGCGCCAGGTGCGAGCCGACGCAACGGTGCACACCATAGGAAAACGCCATGTGCGGCGATGCACCGGCACTGCGCTGGAAGTCGACTTTGTCAGCCTCATCGAATACTTCGGGGTCGAGGTTGGCCAACTCGGTGCTGATCAGCACCATGTCGCCTTTCTTCATCATGACTTCGCCGATCTGCACGTCGCAGGTCACCGTGCGGCGCATATTGACGATCGAGTAAGAGCGCAGCAGCTCTTCCACCGCGTCGCCAATCAGTTCGGGGTTGGCCCGCAGTTGGGCTTGCTGCTCGGGATTGCGCGCCAGATGCCGGAAAAACAAACCCAGGCAAGAGGTCACCGTATTCAGGCCTGCAATGAAAATCAGGAAGTTGATGCCGAGCATTTCATCGTCGGTCAGCGGCCGGCCATCAATCTCGCTGGTCAGCAGATAGCTGGTGAAGTCATCACCGGGATTGGCACGCCGCTCGGCGATGTGGTTGCGGATCCAGTCGGTGATCGCCCGTGCGTTGTCGGTCACCGTTTGCAGGTCGACGCTTTTGATCAGTGTCTGCGTCCAGTGCTGGAACAATGGCCGGTCTTCCAGCGGCCAGCCCATGAGGGTCAAGAAGATCAACGTGGGAAACGGTTTGGCGAACGCTTCGTTGAAATCGCAACGACCGTCGGCTTGCACCTCATCTATCAATTGGTTGGCCAACTGGCGGATGTTCTGCTCCAGGGCCTCAACCTTTTTCGGCGTGAACAGCGGATTAAGCAATGCGCGGTATTTGGCGTGTTCAGGCGGATCGATTTCCAGTGGCGCCAGGCGCCAGCTTTCACCGAGCAACATCGCGTAGGGTGTAAGGCCGACGCTGCTGAAGGTTTGCGGGTCTTGCAGAATACGCCGCAGGTCCTCGGCACGCCGAGGTACCCAGGTGCCGGGTAAGAAGCTTAAACGTGGAATCCAGAAAATCGGCGGGGTTGTCCGGTGCAGTTCGGCGGCCCAGGCATAGGCGTTTTCGCCTTGGGCGGTGAGCTCCGCCCACAGATCGAAATCGCGGACAAGGTGCATGGGGATGTGCGCAGGAACAGGTGCAGGCGTTTCAGGAGCGTTACTCATTATTGTTCTCCAGGTCTCTATCGGACTGGAGAAACGGTAAGGCCGCAGGCGCAAAGCCACAACGAACAGAAGCGCAAATCTGTACGGCATAAACGGAATTCATTAACACTTTCGTTGAAAATGTTCTAAAACTAATTCTGCTGGTGCCAAACATCCTCTGTCATTGTGTGCCGATCACCGCCGGGAAGCCCCTGTGCCCGACGTCATGAAACCAATAAAAAGCGCTGCCGAGGTTCAGAATGTCTCACTTAGCTTCCGTGCAAACAGCCGATAAAAACCACTCCAGCCAACGCCACGCCTTGCGTTCCCAACGCACCCGGGAACTGCTGCTGGACCACATGTATCGCCTGGCGCTGGAAAAGGGCTACGAGGGGATCACCGTCCAGCAATTACTGGACAGTACGGGGGTGGCGCGCTCCACCTTCTACGCGCACTTTCGCGACAAGGAGGATCTGATCGTTGCCGGGTACGAAGCCATTGGCATCCCCTCGACCAAGGTCACCGAAGTCGATGGCGACCGCCGTGTCCTGCTGGATGTTTCGGCCTGGCTGTTCAGCGCCACCGAACGCCATGCGGCACTGACGACGGCGTTTTTCAGCGGCCCGGGACAAAACGTGATTCTCGCGCACCTGGAAAATATCCTGATCATCCAGGTCCGGGAGCATTATCGGAAACAGGGTCTGTACCAAGTCGATCAACTACGCGGCGAAGCCGCCGTGCGCTGTTTCGTCGGTGCCCTGGTGGGGCTGTGGCTGTGGTGGGTGCGCCACGATTATCCGAACCCGGCAAGGGAAATGACCGAAACCTTCGACAGCCTGATGAACAACGGCACCTGGCCGCCTGAGAACAGCGTGCGCCAGTAGCGACGCTAGGAGGCACAGGCCATGATCAGAAACTGCCGGAATTCCTGCGCCGGCGCCGACAAACAGTTCTCCGGCAGCCAGATCAGCCCCAGTTCCATGGGTGGAATCACGTCCACCAACGGACGGATTTCAATCTTTTTGCCTTCCAGGGACCAGGCCCGGTACAGCATGTCCGAGAGAATGGTCACGCCGAATCCATGCCCCACCAGCCCGCGCAATGCCTCCATGGATGAGGTGCGAAAAGCCACCTTGGGTGCCAGTCCGCGGGATTCCCAATAGCGCAAGGTCGAGGTCTCCCCCTCATCGACCGTAGCAAGGATATAGGCATGCTCGGCGACGTCTTCAAGATTGATCGAAGTGGCGGACATCAAAGGGTGCTGACTAGCTAACCAGAGCTGGCGGCGCGAACGAATCAGCACATGGTGAGCAAAACCGTGCAGGTTCTGCGTATTGGAGACAATCGCCAGCCCGAGATCGAGATCGCCATTGCTCAGGGCTTCTTCGATGCTCTGGCGGTCCATGTCGATCAGGTCGATCTCGACCTGAGGGTAGCTGCGTTTGAAGCGTGCCAGCAGCGCGGGCAGAAAATAGCCCAGCACAGTGTAGGAGGCGCCTACCCGCACGGTGCCCTGCATCGCATGGCCGAGGAACAGCGGTTCACTGAGCGCATCCTGCAGGGTGTCGAGAATGTGGCGGGCATGCTGGGAAAACTTGTTGCCTTCAGCGGTCAGTGTCACGCCATGGGGCAGGCGATCGAACAGGCTGACGCCCATGGACTGTTCAAGATGCAACACCGCCGCCGTAATCGCCGACTGCGATACATGCGCCTTCAGCGCCGCCTGGGAAAACTGGCCTGCGTCGGCGGCGGCAACGAAATAGCGCAGTTGACGCATCGAAATATCTTTGCCTTTTGTCATCTGATTTTCTGATACCTAGCGCCTGAATATATGAAACAGCTTGGTCCTCACGCTGGTTACACTCGAGACCGGGTAGCTGCCCTGACGTATCGTTATCCTTCGAATTTCAGCGCCAATAATAAAAATGGCTGAAGGTTGAAAAATGAACGCGATCCACTACAGCGAGTACGACTGTGAAGCGTCGGGCAATTTCCTGACTGAAGCTTCATTGGCCAGACAAGGCTTTGACATCCGGGTTGAACATGCGCAATGGTCCAACACCGGCACAGCCTTGATCGAAACCGGCGACAGTTGCCTGTTACGCCTGATGCTGCCTGCCAGTTCGCAGATCAAGCCTAACTGCGGCGGTTTTTCCAGCCACGGCGCGCCTCAATTCCAGCCTCTGGGCAAGCTGTTGTTCATTCCCCATGGCACCGAATTCCACCTGCGCCACGATGCCGGTGAGCAAAAGGCCCTGGTGTGTCTGTTCGATCCCTCATCACTCGGCGTCCTCGGCAGCTATCGCTGGAACTGGCAGGACAACGTCAGCGCAGCCATGCTCAATCTGCAAAGCGGTTACCTGCACGCCTCGTTGCAACGGCTGGCCGAAGAAGTCGCCAACCCCGGCTTTGCCAGCGAACTGCACACCGAGTGCCTGCTCACCAGTATTGCCCTGGACCTGCGCCGCGAATTTATCGATGCGCCCGACGAGGCAATCAGTGCCTCACACAACTCAGAAAAACTCAGCCCTCGTCAACTCAACATCCTGCGTGAACTGCTCGACAGCGCCAGTGATGAAGGCCGCTCTCTCGGCCACCTGGCGCGGGCCTGCGAGCTGCCGTTGCGGACACTGTCCAGTCGCTGCAAAAACACCACCGGCATGACCTTGCGCCAGTACGCCGCGCATACCCGATTGCAAAAAGCCGTGGCGCTGTTGGCTGACCCACGGTTGCTGATCAAACAGGTGGCCTATCAGGCCGGCTTCAACAACGCCGCCGCTTTCAGTGCGGCCTTCCGTAAAGAACTCGGCGTCACACCCGAGGAATTTCGCCATCAGCGCCAACGCTGACACTGAACCTGTGGCGAGGGAGCTTGCTCCCTCGCCACGGACCGATCTTCTAATACAGGCCTTAACGACGAATCGTGGCGGTGATTTTGGCGTGTGGCCCATTGACCTGCGCGGCCCAGGCTTCAGCCGCCTGATCGAGGGTGAAATCCAGGTAATCCACCTGTATCTGCTGCTCTTTGGCGATTTTCAGCAGACGCAGCCAGATCTGTTCACGGTCTGCAGGCGGGCGCTGGCCAGTGCCAATGCACGACAAGTTGCGAAACAACAGATCGGCAATATCCAGATTGAGCTGACGACCGGCGCCCGTGCCAATGGTCATGATCCGTGCTCCCCAATTGGTGGCTTTCAGGGACGTCAACATTGGTTGACCGCACACGAGGTCGAGCACCACATCAAATCCGCCATCAGCTGCATCCTTGAGGGCAGCGACATCATCGCTGCCACCCAAAGTCACCACTTCATCGGCAAGGCCTCGCGATTTCAACCGGCCCAGTGCTTCAGCGGACCGCGCAGCACCGACCACCTTGCCCGCACCCAGACCGCGCGCCAGTTGCAGGGCGATCTGGCCGAGAGTGCCGGTGGCGCCCAAGATCAGCACCTTCTCACCCTTCTGAATCGCGGCTTTTTCCAGGGGCACGATGGCGCCGGTCGCAGCGATGCCCATGCTGATCGCGGTTTTATCGTCCACGTCGTCCGGCACATTCCATACTTCGGCTTGCGGCACCAGGGTGCGCTCTGCCCAAGCACCAAACGGCAACACCGAGCGCTCGCCGAAATACACCCGACGGCCATCCGGCGCACGGCCGACGCCTTCCCCGCGAATGACACAGGGATATTCAACACCCAGACGGTAGGCGCCGAGTACATCCCAGCCCCCAAGACCAGCGGTATCGACATCGATCAGCACCGAGCCGTCTTGCGGCTGCGGATCACGAAACTCGCCCACTACCGGCGGCGCATTGCGCTCGGAAATGATTGCTGCACGCATGGCATTCTCCTTGTCTGTTTTATTGTCAGGCTGCACTTGAGGCAATAATTGAACATTATTCTGTTATTTGTCTATATTTACTTCGACAGCTTCTCTAATTGGCCACTAATGGCTCGGACTGATATCGCGGATACCCACCCAACGTCAGGAGTAGCAAGGGGCCGACGACAAAGCAGGTAAAACTGAACAGCAGCATGGCCGAGTAGCCACCGGTGAGCTTGAACAACCCGGCGAACAGTAACGGAGAGATCGCCGCACCTGCGGTAATCAAGCCCAGGTGCGCGCCAAACAAGCGGCCGTAGTCGCGCATGCCGAAGTAACGGGCAATCAGGAAGGCCGCGATATCGAACTCGGCACCGGCACCCACGCCGACAAGCAACGTGGCGAGGGTGTACATCGCAATACTGGAATCCCCATAGGCAAAAATGCCGCAGGCAAATGCCGGCATCAGCAGCGCCACAGAGGCAACACCGGGCGCCCACAACCGGTCAATCAGGTAGCCCACCAATAGTCGGCCAAGGATCAGCGACACGCCGAAGCTGGCGAAAATCTGACTGGCCTGCAGGGCGCTGAGGCCACGGTCCTGCAGCAACGGCACAATGTTGGTGACCATGCCCACCACGCACGACACCACCAACGTCATCGACAGGTTGCACACCCAGAAACGCCAAGAGCGCAGCGCCTCGCGCAGCAATAGCCCGCGGGCTTGTTCACTGGCGGCGGGGAGTTGCGTCGAGTTGTGGCTGACATTGGCGGTCGGCAACAACCAGCGTAAGGCCAAGGGCAACGCCAGCAGCACCGGCAATACACCCAGCGCGAGGAATCCCGCCTGCCAATTCCACCGGCTGATCGACCAGGCGGTGATCAGCGGCAGCATGATGGCCGCCAGTCCGGAGCCACTGAGGATGATCGCCAGCGCCAGACCACGATTTTCCTCGAACCACAAGTTCACCAGGTGCGACCAGGTCACCTGCAACGTACCCAGCCCGGCTAGCGGCACCAGGAAAAAGCCAAGGTAGAGGGTCCAGATCGAACCATTGATACAGGTCAGGGTGAAGACACTCAGGGACAACGCCAGCAGCGACAGCAACGTGACCCGGCGCAAGCCGTAGCGCGAGTTGAGCCAGCCAGCCAATTGCGATGCGACGATGGTGCCCAGCGACAGCGCGGTGATCGCCGCCTGCAACTCCGCCCTGCCCCAGCCCATGGCCTGTTCCAGCGGAATCACCATGGAGCTGAAGCTGTACAGCAGCAACGAACTGGAACTGGTGGCAACGCCGACCAACGCCAGAATCAGCACTCGCCAGCCGCGTTTGAATTCTGCGTTATCAAAGCCTTTCATGGTGGGTGACCTCAGTCATTGCCGATAAATACAGCCGCTTCCGCGCTCTTGCTCAGCACCTGGGCACGGCGTACCGGGCCAGGTGCGTTCACGACCTCGACAAGGGTGTCTTCGGGGTGAATCAGCGTCGGACCATTACCCAGTTGTTCAAGCGCCATAAGCGCGAGGTCTTCTGCTTTGGGCAAGGTCATGGTCAGGGCGTCGGAAATGTTCAGTTTGACCATGGCAGCGCGCATGGTGGGTGTGTCGACAGTGCCGATGAGCAGGTTGAGCACATCGACGCCACGGTCTTTCCACTCGGCCCATAGCGATTCACCGAGGTTCAGGGCAAAGCCCTTGGTCGCGGTGTACATCGCCAGTTTGCGAATTCCCCCCAAGGCTGCCTGTGAACCCACCAACAGCAAGCCGCCCTGCCCGCGCTCCAGCATTGCAGCGCCAAAGGCGTGGCTGCATTGCATCACCGTCAAGCAATTGAGGCGCAGTAAGGCGCCCCAGTCCTCGACCGAGGTATCGAGAAAGCGCGTGATGTAAGGGTCGCCGCCCGCGTTGTAGATAAACAGACCGATTTGGCGTTCACCGACAGCTGCGAGCAAGCGCTCACAGGCATCGGGCTGAGAAAGATCCTGGATCACCACCAGCACCTCGATGGCGTAACGTTGCTCCAATTCGCTTTTCAGTTGCGCCAGGGCGTCGCCACGGCGCGCCACCAGCACGCAGCTGAGGCCACGCTCGGCGAGGGCGTGGGCAAACGCCGCGCCCACGCCATGGGAGGCTCCGGCAATCACCGCCCACGGGCCATACCGATGCTGGAACGCATTATCAGGAACAGACATAAACACTCCGAAAACGAAGGCCCGGCGACCAGCCACCGGGCGAGAAAAGTTTCACCCTGTCAGGCGACGGGTGGCAGGTCGATGTGGCTGGCGGAGGCGCCAATGGCGGTGCTGCCGTAAACCAGAACGCGCCGCTCGATGTGCGCCATGAACAGGCGCAGCAAGGGTTCGTCGTATTCGGGCCCCGCGCTTTTGACGAAGGCTTCCAGCGCTGCATCAATCTCGCTGTAATCATTGAAGGTGCGGTCCAGCAGGACTTGCGCCTCCTGCTGCTCCAACTCGCGCAAGTGCAATTCCATGGCATCGCCACGGCCCAGGTACTCCACCAGTTTGCTCACGGCGCGCAGCTTGGTTTTCAGGAAGTCACTGCCGACCTCCACCTGCGCCAAGGCATCGGCGAGCATGGTCAGCAACTGTGCATTCGGGCCGCTGCTGACTATCTCCAGTGTTGGCGTTTGCAGCGGCACCCCCATGGCTTCGGCCAGCGCGTGCACCACCACCCGGCGCAGGGCGATGTCGAACTCGGTGTAGGTGTCGTGGGGGTCGCCCGGTTGTGGCGTGGCCACCGATGCCGAGAACTGCATGGTGCTGACGGTGGCAAACAGCGCGGTGTGGTAACGCACGACATCGGGGTCCGCCGGCTCGCCGGTCACTTGCTGATAGTAGCGATACAGGTCCGCGAAACTGTCTCCGAGCGGCTCGTAATTGTCGCGCATCCGCGCCGACGCCAGGTCAGCCAACGGATCACCAATCATGGCGAATTCAAAATCGTAGAGGCCCTTCACCTGTCCGTTCTCGAACAGGTATTGCCCAGAATCGTACTGCACGAAAGCAGGCCGGGTACGGTGCTGCGGCACATTGCGGCGCAACCAGCCGAGGGCGAATTCGGCCAGCGGCTGAGGCCTGGTTTTATTGCGCGCATACAGCGGGTAATAAGCTTCCAGACCTGCAAGGGTAATGCCCTCGGCACTGGTCGGCAGATGAATGCCCTGTTCAATGAAGGGTTGCAACGGCAGTTGGTGCATGCGCGCCATGGCGTCGACCCACTGACGTGCGACGGCATGGCGCTCGGTATCAGTGTTCGCCGTGCTGACATCACGACTCCCCGGCACCAACTCCATCAAGATGGCTTGCGGGTCTTCGCAGAAGCCGTAGATACGCGGCACCGGTACGCCCTGCTGACCAAGCAAGGTGAGAATATCCGCCTCCCGACGCAGCTCCGGGAATGGGCTGACATCACCACCTCGCTCGCCACGAATATGCAATTGGAGGGTTTCGCCATCGCGTTGCAGTTCAAGGTTCCACGCCGGACGCCAGCGCAGCAGACGTTGCATCGCCGTGATGTTCCCACCCAGCAGCCCTTCGACAAAGTTGCGCAGCTTTTCTTCGACCGGATCAACAGTCGCATTTATTGTTGTTGGCATACGGGGTCTTCCTCAGGCGCTGATGTCCAGCGCCGCTCTTAATGGGTGCTGGTGCTACCAGCGTTCGGCCCGCCTACCTGCTCCAGCGGCACGCCCTTTTTCTTCGCCAGATCGGCAGTGTCCAGGTACTCGCGCCACGCACAGATCAGGCCGTGTTCGTCCAGCTCATACACCGCCACCATTGAGTGCGGCATGGGTACGCCATTGCTGACGCAGTAATCGTCGCGTTCGGTCATCACCACGCGCTCCGAAGAGACGATGTGACGCGTGGTACAGCGGTTGTGTGTGACATAACTCATCTGCCGCTCGATTTCGCGGCGCAACGCATCTCGCCCACGAATCACCGGGCCACCGGGCACCCACAGTTGCCAGACGGCGTCGTCTGCGAAGGTGGCCATGATGCGTTCGAGGTCCGGCCGGCAGCCATCGCTGCCGTCGCCCCAGGCGGCGAGCATGTCGAGGATGAAGCGTTCCTGTTCGAGTGCCATAAAACGGGCTCCAGTGCAGTGAATGGATCGGGATCAGACCGAGGCCTGGGGCAACAGGAAATTGCGCACCACCGGCACCATCGGCGTGCCGCAACTCATGCCGCCGTCCACGCGCATCAGCGTGCCGTTGACGTAGGCGGCGTCATCGCTGGCGAGGAAAGCGGCCATGGCCGCGATGTCCTCCGGCTCGCCCAGTTGCGGCACGTTTTGCAGGTCGAGAAAGGCCGCCTTCATCGCCTCGTTAGCCCAGCTTTCCATGGCCGGCGTGCGAATCACCCCCGGCAAAATCCCGTTGCAACGAATGCCGCGTTTACCAAAGGTGGCGGCAATGCTTTGCACGTACCAGTTGAGTGCGGCCTTGGAGGCGCCGTAGCTGAACTGAGAAATTTCCCCGGCAATCGAGCTGGTGGACGAGGTGAACAGAATCGAACCGCTGCCCTGGGCCAGCATGTGCGGCAAGGCGTACTTGCACGCCAACACACCGCCCAGCACATTGACCCGCATGCAGTTGTGGAACAGCTCGGTGTTGAAGTTGATGAAGTCGATATCGCGGGTGGTGGCCGGGTTTCTGTACACGGCGTTATTGAACAACACATCGATACGCCCGAAGGTCTCGACGGTCTGCTCGACCATCTGCCGCAAAGCGTCTTCATCGCCGACATCCACTTGCATGGCCAGTGCCCTGGTGCCGATTTCAGTCGCCACGGCCTGCGCCGATTCGGCGAAAAGGTCGGTGACCACCACCGTGGCGCCCTCCCGGGCAAAACGCAGGGCCGAGGCGCGGCCGATGCCACTGCCGGCGCCGGTGATCACGCAGACCTTGCCGTCTAAACGTTGCAGTATCTCGCTCATAAAAGGGTCTCGGGACGGAAAAAAATCGGCGCCCGTGGCGAGCGCCGAAAAGGAGCAAGCGGTCAGCGGGTCTGGCCACCGGCGATGGTCTGCGGATTGGCTTCACGCTCAGCGACCGGTTCCTGCCGGTAGCGCGTCGGGCCGTTGCCGAACATGCCGTATTGGTCACGGGTGAAGTCGTACAACGAGTAGGAATCCTGTTGCGGATTATTGGGAATGCCGTACGCCTCGATGTTGTATTGCGAGCCGGTACGGAACAGCGCGCCGCTGTCGTCCCAGGCGTCGTAGACCGCAGCGCCGAAGGTGTCTTCGTCGATGTAGTAGCGACGTTTTTTCTGCGCATGACGTACGCCGTCCTTGCGCGTCGCTTCCACCACCCAGACACGGTGCAGCTCCCAGCGCTCACACGCGGGGTTGATGTGTTTTGGCATGAGTTTCTTGTCCATGTCGCAACCCCATTTCAGCGTGTAGTTGCTGTAGGGGATGAACATTTCCTTCTTGCCCACCAGCTTCCAGTCGAAGCGGTCCATCTTTCCGGAAAACAGGAAGATTTCGTCGTAGAACGCCACCCCGCCGAACGCCGAGTTGGGGGTGTCGTAGTTGAATTCCGGAGCCTTGCGGACGCGGCGCTGACCGGTGCTGTAGCTCCAGGCGTAGCGGGAGTCGGCGACCGGGTCGAGATAATCCCAATACCCGGATGCCTGCCCGGCCGTACGGGCCGGCGCGACGATGCGCGACCAGATGCGCTGGGCGATTTTCGGATCACGCCCAGGAACATCCATCTGGTAGAAAGGTTTTTCGCCGGTGGACCGGTTGGTGTTGGTCAGCGTCGCGTGGCCCTCGTTGACCACATAGGCACTGTGGTTCCAGTCCCAGCCATTCACGCCCTGATAGTTGAGGATGTAGTTCCACATCAACTCCCGGCCATCTCGCGGCAGCGGGAATGGCAGACCGCCCCGGCAGCCTTCGCTGATCGACAGGCCGTCGTTCTCGGTTTTGCAGTCCTTGCGGCTGGCGTTGCGCTGGGTGGCTGCTAGGAAATTCGCCGGAAAGGTCGCCGTCCTGTGGGTGGGGTACACCTCAAGATAATAAGTGTCGGGGTTCTGCTTGAGCAGTTGCAGCTGCCCGGCCGCCAATTGGTCGGCGTACTGGTCGGCGTTGGCCGCCGTAATGCGCAAGCGGGGTTTTTCATTGGCAAACGGGTTGGGCCAGTTGCCGTCGCCGGGCACCAGCCCTGCGGGCACTTTCAGGCCACCGTCGTAGGCCGGAATAGTGCCTGCCGCGTTGCCCGCAACAATCGCACCAAAGGTCGTCAGCTTGCCGCCCAGGTCGGCGGTGGTAGCGCCCTCATCGGCCACGGCCGACCCCGCCAAAGCAATGGCCACAAGGCCCATCGCATATGCATTAACCGTCATAACGTTCTCCATTCAGATGGGTGATCGCCGAGTCCGGTGATCACTGCATTGCAGTTCAGGCGCGGTTCAGAACGCTGTGCTGAGGGTGAGCGACACCCAGTTGCGGTCGGTCAGGCCGACGTCGCCGGTGCCCCCGACCACGGTTTTTCCGACGCCGGCGACGTCTGCATATTTACGTTCGCTGCCGTAGCCGATGTACGACAGGGTCACGTCGACGCGCTCGTCGTAGGTGCCTTTGACGCCGGCCTTCCAGGTGTATTTCCCTTCGTTGCCACCGCCCGTGGCGGCATTGCCGTTGACGCCATAATCCACACTCATGGGCGTGGAAATATTCCAGCCGGGGAACACCCCAAGCCATTGCGGCGCAAAGCTCACGGCCAGGCCGACATAGTTCTTGGTGGCGCAGCCGTAATGCTTGTCCTGCCCCGCCGGGCAGCCGCCATAGCCTTCACCTTTGAACAGTTCTTCGTGCTTGGTCACCCGTTGCACATGACTGAATGCCATTTCGGTGATCAGGCTGCCGGTGTCGAAGTAATCGGTGCGCGGCAGCAACCACAGGCCATTGACCACCATGTGCCAGGTGTCACCGCGAGCGCCCTGATTATCGGTGGTGCTGATGTTGCTGGAGACCAGCGAGGTGTTCTGGCGATACGACAGATCGACGCCGAGGGAGCCGCCGCCCAGTACCGGGCCCGCGGAGTAACCCAGGCCATAGAGCTTGACGTTCTCGGCGTACACGTAACGGGCAAAGCTCGGCGCCACTTGCAGGCCCCACGGGTTGTAGTCATCGAACTCGCGATAGAACGCGCTGACCTCCGAATGCAGGAAGTCGAAGCTGTAGGTGCCCATCACGCCCCAGTTGCCCCTGTCCTTGGGTTTGACGGGGTCAATCAAAGGCCGCGAAACACCGCTGAACAACGGCAAACGGTCCGGTCCTTCCAGGGCGACGTCGGCGGAGGCCAGATACGTGCCGCCTTCAGGGGCGCGCGTGGTGTCCCATTCGAAGAAATATTGCGCCGCCAGCGATAACTTGTCGGTGACCTGAGCCTGGGTTGAAATCTGCGTCAGCGGCAGGAAGATTTCGCGGGTTTCGGTACCGGGGTTGCTCACCGCCTTGCGCCCATCCAGCGGTGCTTGCGAGTAGGACACCGCATGCCCGGCAATCAGCAGGCCGTTGCCCCAGTACACAGTGTGGCGGCCGGCACGTACGCTAACCGGAATCTCGCCGAGATCGAAACGGGTAAACGCAAAGGCGTCCAGTAACTCGCCGCTCGGGCCACGGTGATAGCGTTTGGTGAAGCTGGAGTATTTACCATTGGTGTAGCTCGGCGTGCTGGTACCGGGAAACGCACCGGGGTAGTAAACATTCCCCGGGCTGGTTTCGACTTCGGTGTTTTCGTAAGCCTGGTCGTACCAGCCCGCGCCGCTGATGCGAAAGCCGTTGTACTGCTTGTACGCGACCTCCATTTCGCTCATCACATCGACCCGATTGGTCACCACATCGCCGCGATCAAACTTGGCATCGGACTCGTCGTAGCTGGCGTTGTTGGCCAATGCGCTGTCGCGCCCTTCGGCCCTGATCCCGAGGTTGTAACGCACGGTGTTGTCCCAGCGCGCGGTCCAGTCCGGATTACCGGTATCAAACTCGGCGGCCTGCACAGCGCCAACGGTTAAGGCACACCCGGTCACGCTGAACCAGACAGCCAGGCTTAACGGCTTTAGCTTTGCGTCGATCATCGACACTCCCATTACTTTTTTATTGTTGTTGGCAGCCGAAGCTTTGGGCCGTCTGGACCGCGCCTATGAGCGCTGATCCGTGGGCTTTCGGTATGGACTGAAGTAGACGGGACGGGGAGGTTTGAGACAACGATTGGGAGTATTGCTGAAATGCATTTCGGTATTGGTCAAATACTCCCGACCTATACTCAAAGGTCCTGGATCGTACTTTTTGAGTACAGGAGGTGACCATGAAATCGGGAACCCAGACAGCGGCATTCGTAGCCGCTGCGATGATCGTCGGCTGTACGACTTCATCAAGCCAGACAGTGACCGTTCCGTTGAACGCTACACCGCGCAACGGCGGTCAGATCGCCAATACAACGCTGGCCGTTCAGGGCAATGAGACAGCGCTTTCCTTCGTCGTCAGTGGAGTTCCAAGCGGCACCCTTCGGCCCTTGAATCTCTACACGTTTATCAACAAAGGCAGCTGCGTGCGGCCCGGGCCTGTCGCCTATGCAATGAATGACCGGATCAACACCAATCGCATTTCTGCAACGCGCGGCTGGACCTATTCACGAATTGCGCCAGTGGCGCTGTCAGAGCTGCTTTCCGGTGGATACTACTTAGTGGTAAGGACCACACCAGCCGATGGCAACGTGGATATTTTCTGTGGCGATATCAAGCCCGAAACAAGGTGAAAGTGACACCAGACCGCTAACAGGCTTTATCCACAACGGCGTAAAGAACATTGTGCATCCAGGTATTTGAATAACCGATACCGATGCCCTGTTTTTGTGATTTTACGATGGCAAAACCGCTCCCTAGACTCCAGCCAATAACTAGGCAACGCCGCTCTCCTGGCGCCGCCATGACAATAAAGCCTGGAGGATGAACATGAGTGCGCCCCCGTCTCTGGATGACAAATACGTCAAGCACAGCGGCAACGTTTTGCTCACCGGCATTCAGGCGCTGGTGCGTCTGCCGCTGATGCAGCGCCAACGCGATCTGGCCAATGGTCTGAACACCGCCGGGTTTATTTCCGGGTACCGTGGCTCGCCGCTGGGTGGTTTCGACCAGGCATTGTGGAAGGCGCGCGACTACCTCAAGGAACACCACACGGTGTTCCATCCAGGCATGAACGAAGACCTCGCCGCCACCTCGATCTGGGGCACGCAACAGGTCAATCTCTTCGAAGGCGCCACTTACGACGGCGTGTTCGGCATGTGGTACGGCAAGGGGCCGGGCGTCGATCGCTGCGGCGATGTGTTCCGTCACGCCAATGCCGCCGGCACCTCGAAATTTGGTGGTGTGCTGGCCATTGCCGGCGATGACCATGGCGCACGCTCCTCTTCGCTGCCACACCAGACCGAGCACATTTTCAAAGCGGTGATGATGCCGGTGCTGGCGCCATCCGGTGTGCAGGAATACCTCGACTACGGCATGCACGGTTGGGCCATGTCGCGCTATTCCGGCTGCTGGGTCGCCCTCAAAGCGGTGGCTGATACTGTCGAGAGCGCGGCCGTCGTCGACATCGACATTCATCGCGTACAACCGATCATTCCCGATATTGCGCTGCCCGAAGGCGGCTTGAATATTCGCTGGCCAGACCCGCCCCTGGCGCAGGAACAGCGGCTGCTGGAACACAAATTGTATGCCGCCCTCGCCTACGCCCGTGCCAATCGCCTTGACCGCATCGTGATGGATTCGCCGAAAGCGCGCATCGGCATCATCACGTCCGGCAAATCGTACCTCGACGTTTGCCAGGCACTGAAAATCCTCGGCATCGACGAAACACTCGCCCAGCAAATCGGCCTGCGCGTGTACAAGGTTGGCATGGTTTGGCCGCTGGAAGCGGAAGGCGTGCGGCAGTTTGCCGAGGGTCTGGAAGAAATCGTGGTGGTGGAAGAAAAACGCCACATGATCGAATACCAGCTCAAGGAAGAACTCTACAACTGGCGCGAGGACGTACGCCCGCGCATCGTCGGCAAGTTTGACGACAAGGGTGAGTGGAGCCTGCCGCACACGGGTTGGTTGCTGCCAGCCATCAACGACCTGACCCCGGCGATGATCGCCCGGGCGCTGGCCAAACGCATTTTGCGCCTGCATCAAAACGGACCGCTGCAAGTGCGTCTGGCGGTGCTGGATGCGCAGTTGGCCAGTAAAGACCAGTTCAGCAACCTGATGGAACGCGTGCCCCACTATTGTTCCGGTTGCCCGCACAACACCTCGACCAAAGTCCCGCAAGGCAGTCGCGCACTGGCCGGAATAGGCTGCCATTACATGGCCGCCTGGATCTACCCGCAGACCCAGACGTTCAGTCAGATGGGCGGCGAAGGCGTGGCGTGGATCGGCCAGGCACCGTTCACCACCACTCAACATGTCTTCGCCAACCTCGGTGACGGAACCTATTTCCACTCTGGCATTCTCGCGATTCGGGCCGCCATCGCTGCCAAGGTGCAGATCACTTACAAGATTCTCTACAACGACGCCGTGGCCATGACTGGCGGACAACCGGTGGACGGCACGCTCAGCGTCTCGCAAATCAGCCGTCAATTGGCTGCCGAAGGCGTGCAACGTGTCGTGGTGGTCAGCGACGATGTCGAGAAATACCAACACATCCATGACCTGGCCGACGGCGTGCCGGTGCTGCGTCGCGACAAGATGGACGAAGTGCAGGAACAGCTGCGCCAGTTCCAGGGTGTCTCCGCAATCATTTACGACCAGACCTGCGCTGCGGAAAAACGTCGGCGCCGTAAACGCGGCAAGTTCCCGGATCCGGCACGCCGGGTCGTGATCAACGAAGCGGTGTGTGAAGGCTGCGGCGATTGCAGCAGCAAGTCCAACTGCATGTCGGTGGTGGCGGTGGAAACCGAGTACGGCCGCAAGCGGGAAATCGACCAGTCCTCCTGCAACAAGGACTTCACCTGCCTCAACGGCTTTTGCCCGAGTTTTGTCACGGTCGAAGGCGGTTCCTTGCGCAAACCCAAAGCGCTTGCAGCCAAAGCCGATGAAGTGTGGGAACTGCCGACGCCGCCAACCGTTGCACTGGATGAGCCTTACAGCATTCTGGTGACCGGTGTGGGTGGCACCGGCGTGGTGACCATCGGCGCTTTGCTGGGAATGGCAGCATTTATCGAAGGTAAAGGCACGCTCAACCTGGACATGGCCGGCATGGCGCAAAAAGGTGGCGCGGTGTGGTCGCACATTCGCATTGCCGCGCGCCAGGATCAGTTGTTCGCACCCCGTATTGCCGAAGGTGAAGCGGCCCTGCTGTTAGGTTGCGACCTGGTGGTCAGTGCCAACACCGAAACCTTGTCCAAGCTGCGCCAAGGCGTTACCCATGCCCTGATCAACAGCGAAGAAACCATCACCAGCGCCTTCGTGCGGACCTTCGCCCAACAGGCGGAAAGCGGAGATTTGCTGAAGCACCCGGACCCGAAATTCCATACCCAAACCATGTCGGCACAAATCGCCGATGCGGTTGGCCATGCCCAGGCTGACTTTGTCGACGCGAGCAAAATCGCCACGGCCCTGATGGGCGATTCGATTGCCACCAACACCTTCATGCTCGGTTACGCGTATCAGAAAGGCTGGCTGCCAGTAGGCGAAGCGGCACTGCTGCAAGCCATCGAACTGAATGGCACCGCGGTACCGTTCAACCTTGCCGCGTTTGCCTGGGGTCGGCGCAGCGCCGAAGACTTGCCACGGGTCTTGCGCAAACTGGAAGCAGGCAACGTGCAGAACGCAGACCGCCTGTTGTCGCAAAGCCTTGAAGAAACCCTGGAACGACGCGTGGAGTTTCTCACCGCGTACCAGAACAAAGCCTATGCCCAACGTTACCGACAACGGGTCGAGCAATTCATGAAGGCGGAAACGGCGTTGCTCGGGCAACCGGGCAAGCTGTCGGCAAGCGTCGCCCGTTATTACTTCAAAGTGCTGGCGATCAAGGATGAGTACGAAGTCGCACGCCTGTTCACCGATGGCCAGTTCCTGGAAAAAATCCAGGCGGGCTTCGAGGGCGACTACCGCCTGCGCTTCCACTTGGCGCCACCGCTGCTGAACGATAACGGCCTCGGCCGCGAACCGAAAAAGCGCAGCTTCGGCCCGTGGATGCTGCAAGGCTTCAAGCTGTTGGCGAGGCTCAAGTTCTTGCGCAACACCTGGCTTGATCCGTTCGGCCGTACCCACGAGCGCAAGGTGGAACGCAACTGGCTGGCCAGTTACGAAAGCGTCCTCGACGAAGTGCTGGCAGGCTTGACTGCCGACAAGCTGAGCCTTGCTCAGGAGTTGGCGGAGTTGCCAGACAGCGTTCGCGGTTATGGTCCGGTTAAAGAGCGTTTCCTCGGCCACGCCGAACAGCGCCAGGCGCAATTGCTTGGACAGTGGCGTACTGGTACGAGTGCCATGTTTCACGATGCCAGCCAGGTCACCGGCAAAATTGCCGTGACTCAACTGTAAGCAGCAACCCGGGCGGCATGCAGTGAGCCCGGGAAGTTGGCTAAACAATAAGGTCGACCAATGAACGAAGAACTGGCGAAAAACTACCGGGGAATTCTCCAGGCCGTGGGCGAAGATCCGCAGCGAGAAGGCTTGCTGGATACGCCAAAACGCGCGGCCAAGGCCATGCACTACCTCTGCCACGGCTACCGGCAAACACTGGAAGAAATCGTCAACGGTGCACTGTTCGAGTCCGATAATGATGAGATGATCATCGTCCGGGACATCGAGTTGTACTCACTGTGCGAACACCATCTGTTGCCGTTTATCGGCAAAGCCCACGTTGCTTACATGCCCACCGGAAAAGTGCTTGGCCTGTCGAAGGTGGCCCGTATCGTCGACATGTTTGCCCGCCGCTTGCAGATTCAGGAAAACCTCACCCGACAAATTGCCGAAGCCATTGCCCAAGTCACCCGTGCTGCTGGCGTGGCCGTGGTTATCGAGGCGAAACACATGTGCATGATGATGCGCGGCGTGGAGAAGCAGAACTCGACCATGACCACTTCGGTAATGCTCGGCACCTTCCGCGAGTCGTACAACACCCGTCAGGAATTTTTGCAGTTGATCCGTAGCCGCTAAGCGCTGTGCCTGGTTCATCCCAAGCACGCGGCCAGCCACTCAACTGAGCATTAACATACCGCCGTCAATCATCAGCGTCTGCCCGGTGACAAATCGCGAACCGTCTCCGGCAAGAAATACCAGCACTGGCGCCAGATCCCGGGCCGGTTCGCCCAGTTGTCCGCCGATGGGCACTTGCCCGGCCATGTACGCGTCGTGCTGCTGCAGTTGTTCGGCGCTCATGCTCGCGCGGGTGGCTTCGTACATCGGCGTCCACATGGCCGGAGCGATGGCGTTGACGGTAATGCCCAAGGGGCCCCACTCCCGCGCCACCGTACGTGTCCACGCCAGCACGGCGCCTTTGCTAGCGGCGTAATGGGCTTTGCCAGGCTGTCCGATGACGCCTGCCGCAGAGGCGAAGTTGATGATCCGCCCACCGCTGCCTTTAAGCAGTTCATAGGCTGCGCGATTGGTCAGGAATGTGCCCCGGGTATTCACCGAAAAAACTTTTTCCCACTCGTCCAGCGTGATGCTATCGGCACTGGCATTCGGTGCGATGCCCGCGGCATGTACCAGCACATCCAGCCCGTTGAGCTGTTCGTTGGCCCAGGCGAAAGCGGCATCCACGGATTGGCTGTCAGCAATATCGCAGACTCGTGTATGCGCCCACCCGCCACCGTCACCTGTCATCGAGGCACCTTCGCCCAGGTCCAGGCTGATGACATGGGCCCCCTCCTCCACAAACGCCTTGACCACTGCCGCGCCGATCCCCTTGGCGCCTCCCGTGACGATGATGCGTTTACCGGCCAGTTGCATGGCTTGTTCCTCTGATTATCAGTCGGTTTGATCAATGCGCTGCAACGCCGTAGCGAACAGCCGCAGAGCCGAGGCATGGTGTTTTTCACCCGTGATCATGGAAGCCTTGCCGGCACACGCACGGGCGTAACTGACTTCGAGAAAGATGCCGAGCTTGAAGCCGGCCAATACCAGGTACCAGTTGAAGTCTGCCAAGGAGCGCAAGCTGCCGGCGCGGTAATGGGCGACCAGTTCGTCGCTGCTGCAAAAGCCTTCCCAGGGGTGAACTTCGATGGTGCCGGCACCATGACCCTCGGCATCGGGCCAGGTGACCACCAGCCAGGCGAGGTCGAGCAAAGGATCGCCGATGGTCGCCAGTTCCCAATCGACAACTGCGGCCAGTTCCGCGCTGTCTTGGCGGAACATGACGTTGGACAGGTGAAAGTCGCCATGCTGGATGCCGGCCTGGAACTGCGTCGGGCAATGCTCGTTCAACCAGTTGGCCAACTGTGCAAGTCCCGGCAGACCGCTCGCGCCCGGCCAGCCGGCGTAGCCTTTGACGCTGTCCAGTTGCGCCAACCAACGTGAGACCTGACGCTGATGAAAACCCTCGGGCCGGCCAAAATCCTCGAGACCCACCGCCCGGTAGTCGATTTCGCCCAGACGCAATAACGCATCCACCATGGCCAGCCCCATACGTCGACGCATTGCCGGCTGCTGCGCGTGCGGCGCTGGCAAACCTGCCGCGCCGTTGGGATTAAAACCCTGCACGGGTTCCATCAAATAGAAACTGGCGCCCAGAACGTCCTGGTCGACACAATCGGCTATCAGGCTGGCATGGGGCACCGCTGATCCTGCCAAAGCTTTTAGCAACCGAGCTTCACGGGCAATGGTTTTACTGCCGACTTCACGCAGTTCTCTGGAAGGCCGCCGTAATACGAATTCGCGCGTACCACGGCGAAAGCGCAGCAACAGATTCTGCGTGCCTCCGGTCAATCGCAGCGGTGCCTCGATGGGGCCGCTTTCCAGGCCTCTGGTGTCCATCCATAGGGCCAGGCGCTCGAGGTCGACCAAATCCTGCCAGTCGTTCATGCGTCGCGCTCGCCAAGGCCGGCCAGGGCATCGGTGTATTTTTCCCGGGCACGGGCCGCGGCGGTGGGCCGGTGGTAATCGGGGAACAGTTCGTCGCAGGGTTGGTAATCGCGTAGCAGCTGTTTGGCGACGGTGATTTTGTGCACTTCGGTGGGCCCGTCGGCCAGTCCCATCTGGAAGGAGCGGACGATGTAGCCGGTAAACGGCATTTCTTCGCTGACCCCCAGCGAGCCATGCACATGCAGGGCGCGCGCGGCGATGTCATGCAGCACCTTGGGCATGATGGCTTTCACTGCGGCGATGTCTTTGCGCACCCGTTTGTAGTCCTGATACTGGTCGATGCGCCACGCCGTGCGCATCACCAGCAAACGAAATTGCTCCAGATCGATCCACGAATCGGCAATTTTCTCCTGGACCATCTGCTTGTCCGCCAGACGGCTGCCTTGGGTACTGCGCGACAACGACCGTTCACACAGTGCATCAAGGGCTTTTTGCGCCTGGCCGATGACGCGCATGGCGTGGTGCACACGGCCCCCACCCAAACGTACCTGGGCGACGACAAATGCCTGACCGGGGGCGCCGAGCATATCGGCCGCGGGCACGCGCACTTTGTCGAATGACAAGTAAGCATGGGTGGCAGCCGGGTCATCGGCGATACCGACGTTGCGGATAATGCTTACCCCCGGAGCATCGGCAGCAACAATAAACATCGACATGCCTTCATACACCGACACGCTTTTATCGGTCACCGCCATCACGATATAGAACGCGGCGTAGCGCGCATTGGAGGCAAACCATTTTTCGCCGCTCAACAGCCAGTCATCCCCCTCACGCACCGCCTCGGTGGTGAACACCGCAGGGTCGGCGCCGCCTTGCGGTTCAGTCATGGCGAAGCAGGAGACGATATCGCCATCGAGCAACGGTTGCAGGTACCGCTGTTTCTGTGTTGGGGTGCCGTAATGGGCGAGAATTTCACCGTTGCCAGAGTCCGGTGCCTGACAGCCAAAGACGATCGGGCCAAACAGCGAGCGGCCGAGGATTTCATTGATCAACGCAAGGCGTACCTGGCCATAACCTGCCCCGCCCAGTTCCGGCCCCAAGTGACATGCCCACAACTTGCGCGCCTTCACCCGTGCTTGCAGCGGTTTGACCAGCTTTATGAACAACGGGTCGTGGATATTCCACGGGCTGCCCAATACGTGATCGAGGGGCTCGACTTCCTCACGCACGAACTGATCGATCCAATCCAGTTCCACTTGAATCTCGGGGTCGGTCTGAAAGTCCCAGGCCATGGTGTTTCTCCTAGCAAATAGCGATCAGGCCAGCAGCATGCCGCCGTCGACCAACAGGGTTTGGCCGAGCACATAGCTGGCCAGCGGCGAGGCCAGAAACAGGGCCACATTGGCCATGTCCTGAGGCGTGCCCAGGCGTCCTTGAGGAATGGCGCGCAACGCGCCTTCCAGGCGTTTCGGGTTGCTAGTGGTCACCCGTGTCAGCTTGGTTTCCACCAACCCCGGGGCAATGCCATTCACCCGGATTCCGTCGCGAGCCCAGGCTTCGGCCAAAGTGCGCGTCAGGCCGAAAGCACCGGTTTTTGAGGCGTTGTAGGCCGGGTTGCCGCGGGTAGAGTGGAACGCGGCTGCCGAGCTGACGGTGATCATCGACCCCTTTGCCTGCATGAGCAGCGGATGAAATTTCTGAGCACAGACCATAAGGCTGGTGAGGTTGACGTCGAGCACGTGCTTGAAGCCCTCAGTGAGGAACTCCTGCCGGTCGTAGAGCACCGTGCCTTGCGCCTGTACCAACACGTCCAGACGGGTGAATGGCACGCTGACGGCCTCGATCAATGACGCATCCGCGACGTCAACCTGGGTGTAGTGCAAACCTTCAAGATTAGAATCCGCCGAATCTTGATAGGCCGCCGCCGAGGCTCGCGTGCCCCAGACATGCACCTCGGCGCCCCGCTGGCGAAAGTTCTGCGCAATGCCATTGCCGATGCCACTGGAACCGCCGATGACCAGCACGGTTTTGCCGCTGAAATCCAACTCGTCCATGGGTAATCCTTGTGCTTGTCGATGAATGCTGCCGGGCGCCAGGCCCATGGTTACAGCGCCACCAGACCAATCGACGCCAGGCGTTCGAGCTCGCTGCCTGTAAAGCCGAGACCTTCCAGAACTTGCCGGGTATGTTGGCCGAGGGCGGGGGGCGGCCGCTGCAGCGATAACGGCAAGTTGCCGAAATCCCAGAACGCGCCGATCTGTTGCAGGTCGCCGTAAACAGCATGCGAGTAATGAGCGTGCAGACCCGCTTCGGCGTGTTCGGGGCTGTCGAGAAAGGCATCCATCTGCGCTTCCAGCACGGCCTGCGCCGGCACCTGGGCTGCGGCCAATGAGGCGAGCGCCGCTTGCCGGGTGTGATTGGCAAACCAGGTTTCGGGCTGATCACCCACCAGCGATTCGAAACGTTGCACCTCATCCGGTTGCAGCGCTGCCACCACCAGCCAGGCATCGCTACACCGATACAAACGATGGGCATCACTCAGACCGGTCTGTTGCGCGTCCATGTGGTCGATTGGCGTAAGACTGCCGTCCTCCAGCACCACCGCTTCGCTCATCGACAGCATCGTGGCGCCCAGCAATGACGAACTGACCATTTGCCCGACGCCACTGCGATTGCGCTCATACAACCCCAGGAGCAAGGCATAGAGCGAGGACAGACCGGCAAAAAAATCACCCACGCCGAAACGTAGCCACATTGGCGCCTGGCCCTCACCGCCCTGCTCGACTTCCCAGCCGCAAGAGGCCTGCATCAGTTGGTCAAAGCCCGGCCAATCCGCGCGCGGGCCGGTCGGTCCGTAGGCACTGACATGGCAATACACCAGCTGCGGGTTAAGGGCTTTGAGGCTCTCGTAGTCGACCTTGAGTTTGCGTGCCGCCGGCAGACGCATGTTGTGATGCACAACATCCGCCCAACGGGCCAACGCTTCTACGGCCGGCTCGGTTTGCTGATCGCCCAATTGCAGTGCGACCCCCAACTTGCCACGCTGGGTACCGCTGAAAATCCGCTCCAGGCGGCGCATGGCATCGCCTTTGGGTGCCTCCACCTTAATGACTTCTGCCCCCAGGTCCGCCAGCAACATGCAGGCAAACGGTCCGGCAAGATAGGCGCCCAGATCCAGCACTTTCAGACCGTGCAGCGGCGGCAAGGGCGCCGGGCTCGATCCCGGCACTTGCGAAAGGATCACAGCATCGGCGCCTGGCAGTCCGGCGTTCCCCTCACCTGCCACTGGTGCACTACCGCCAACTCGTGCGGGTGGCTGCACCTGCCAGGCCGGGCCTGGTTGCAGGGTCCTGCCCAATTGCACGTTGTCGACTTCAACCACATAGCCATTCAGGCGTGCTTGCTCGTCGAAGTAGATATCGCCGAACGCAGCGGCAACTTGCGCAGCCACATCGTGCTGCCAGAAATGTTCGACCCAGTCCTGCGCCGGTCGTGTAGCAATAATTGTCTTGTTGGCGCCGAAGTTAGGCGCCACATGACTGGGTGGCCACAGCGCATTCAAGCGAGCCACTTCGACTTCCCCCAACTCACTGAGCACCGCGGCCATCCACGGTGATTTATCCGGCGAATAATGCACATGCAACCAGCGGCCATCGGCGCATTGGTGCAACGGAATCGGAATGTGTTTATCCAGGCCCTTGGCGAAGGCCGGGGTTGGCGTTTGCGCGCGGTTCCAATGCATGGTCATGGGTACAAGGGCTGCCTGAGCCAGGCTCGTATGCGCAATGCCGCCGAAGCCATCACGGTCGCGCGCCAGCAACCGCGCCATGACCGCGACCACACACAGCCAGCTCGCCAGCCAATTGGCAAACGGCATGCGGATGAAGGCCGGGCCGGGACGATGCGCGGGTTGCTCGTCCAACAGGCCCAGGCGCGCCAGGATCAATGTTTCCCGAGACAGGGCATTCGCCAGCGCATGCCGTTGCGGCCAGCCGCTGACCGCCGAGATCACCAATCGAGGGAAGTCTGCGCAGAGCTGCGCGTCAACCAGGCCATGCGCGTGTGCCACCTCAGGCGTGAAGTCGTGCAACAGCACATCGGCATCCGCCAGCAGGGATTGCAACTGCTGGCGATCTGCGGCGTTTTCCAGGCTGAGGATGACACTTCGTTTGCCACGGTTAAGCACAGCAAACAGCGCCTGTTTGTCTCTAGCGTGGTTGGTGGGTGGCTCGATCATCACCACTTCCGCACCCGCTTCGCACAGTTGCAAGCCAGCGGCGGAACCGGCAATGCCGGAACACAGACTGATGACGCGAATACCTTCGAGGATTGCCTGGCTCATTCAGCACCTGCCTTGTTCTGCGCTTAGCGTTTTGCAGCAGAGCTGCAGAACGAATCCATGGCGTTACCCTAAGTCATCAATACGAAATTCCATAGATAGATTAGTATTCCGAATATAGAATCATAAGCATGAATATGAACAACAAATAACAATTCGTCTAAATATCACTAAAAAGCCGATCAGGGGCGTTGCGATGATTCTGCGCATGGACCACTTCACCATCGTCTCCGACCAACTGGAGGCGACACGGGATTTCTATATTGGAATACTGGGGTTGGTGGAGGGGCCGCGCCCGCCTTTCCCGCTTCCCGGATTCTGGCTGTACGCCGAGGATCAGCCCGTTCTGCATGTGGTGGGCGTATCACAAATGCCGGAGCCGCGACGTGGCGTGCTCGACCATATGGCCTTTCACGCCCGGGGCTTGCAGAGGATGTGGACGCACCTGGATGAGCACGGCGTGCGCTTCAAGGTGATCCGTGCTCCCGGCGCCGAGCGCACGTGGCAGCTGTTCATGCAGGACCCCAATGGGGTTGAAGTAGAACTGGACTTCGACGCCAGCGAAGTACCGCCCGCCGATTGGAAAGATCGCCGGGGCGGCTAAATCAATCCGGCGTAACTGCCGCCGTCGATCTGCAGATTTTGCCCGGTGATGTAGCCAGCCTGTGCCGAACAGAGGAATGCGCAGGCGGCGGCCAATTCGCTCGGCTGGCCAAATCGTCGTGCGGCGATCGGCTTGAGCATTTCCACCCGCGCCTCTTCAACACTGAGCTGACGATGCTTGGCCAACTGTTCGGTCATGAAGCGCAGGCGATCGGTTTCAATACGTTCCGGCAGCAGATTGTTGATGGTCACATTGTCCCGCGCCACCTCGATCGACAGGGCTTTGCAAAACGCAGTCAGCCCCGCACGCGCCGCCGTGGACAAACCCAAGGGCAAGCGTGGCGACTTGACCATCGCCGAGGTGATATTGACGATGCGGCCAAAACCTCGCGCACGCATACCGCCGACCACCGCCTGAATCAGCAGGATGCCCGAGAGCATGTTGGCCTCAATCGCGGCCAGCCATGCCGCATGATCCCAATCCTCCAGACGACCGGGCGCAGGGCCGCCGTTGTTGGTCACCAGGATGTCGACTATCGGGCACGCGACCAATAATGTCGCTCGCCCGGCAGAGGTGGAAAGATCCGCCACCACCGTGCGGGGCAGCCGGCCAGTGTCGAGAAAAATGTCCTGCGCGGTTTGCGCCAGGGCATCGGCATCGCGGCCGTTGATCAGGACCTCGCAACCCTCTTGCGCCAATGCCAGCGCACAGGCTTTGCCAAGCCCTCGTGAGGACGCGCATACCACCGCCATCCGCCCGCCAATGCCCAGATCCATAGCCGTACTCCTTGTGTGATGCCGTCAATCGTTCATGCCCAACAAGGCACTGATATCGCGCCCGGGTTCAGCGTCGCTGCCATAGACGAATTGGCCGGTGCGCTGGCGCTCGACCAACTGCTCCATCTGGTAGCGATAACGAGTTCCCGGGGTATCGAAACGTGAATGCAGGTCACGTCGCTCATCGGTCTCGAAATAGCGCTGATTCTGTGGACGCACCACCGAGTTGTCCTGGGGCTGGATGATGTAGTTGATGCGCGGCATCACGTAGCGAAACGGGGACGGCGCTGAGGTGGTATTGAACGTGACGTCACAGCGCGAGCGATGCTTGCCCACCGGCAAGAACGGTTGCAGGTTAGGCACGTCATAACCGGGACGAAATCGCGGGTAGGAGATGCATACATTACTGCGCAAATGGATGTGCAACACCGCGCGAAAATCCTGGTATTTGGCGCGCACTCCGCCCACCCAACGCATGATCGGTGCCACTGATTTTTGTGCGACGGTGCGGGTGCGGGTCACCGTTTCAGAGGTCCATTGCACCTCGACCTCATCCGACTCACTGATGCCGTCGCCGATGGTATTGGCGTGCAGGAAATCGGCGTGGGTCAGGTCAATCAGGTTTTCGACCGAGAGCGCCGAAGTTGCATCAAACCGCACGGTCCGCTGGGTGTAGCCGGGAAGGCTGCCGTCTCGCGGTAGAAACGGGATGTGCGGCAGCAACAGCGCATCGGCAGCCTCAGGGTTGCCGTACCAGACCCAGATGTAACCGTAGCGCTCCACCAGCGGATAAAACCCGCTGCCTCCGGTGAATTCCGTCAGCACGCGCGTATTCTCACGCAGGCGATAGGGATGAAATTCAGCAGCTATCGGCCGCCCGTTTTCCCGCCACAGGTAATAGGGTTGGGCATGAATGATTCGGCGGATTGGCTGTGCACTGAGGTCACGACTGTGGGATACCGGAAACCAGGTGTCACGCAGGTCGTAGTTGATCGGTGTCCAGTCACCCCGCGCTTTGCGCGATGGAGTTTCGGTAGAGGAAGGCACGGCATGCATGGTGATTTCTCCGGTGCTTAGACGACGGCGCTAGCGGCAATCAAATACGGCTGGCGCAAGGCTCGCAGGTCGCGGGACGGGGCTTGCAACAGGGCCGCGACGGCTACGCCGTCAATCAGGTTTTTCACCTGGAACGGTGCCTGTTTGCGTGCGCGGGCAAAACGCCAACGCAACGGTGCATGAGCCGGCACCTGCTCATGCACAAAACCTCGCCAGCACAAGCTCGTGGTGCCACGTCGGTTAGCCCCGGTTGCGATCATCAGGGTAATCAGCGACAACTCTTCTTCGTTGAGCAAATCCACCCGAATACTGCCGCCGCTCAGGGGTACGGCGGTGCGCACAATCAAGGGGTAATCCACTACAAACTGCGACGGCAGAAATTGTGTGGACCATACCGCGCCGCGCTCCAACACTACGCGCCCCTGCTCGCTGCGCAGATCGCCAAGGAAGAAATCGGTGAGCCGCACATGGGTAAAGCCGAGCAAGCATTCCGGACCGTCTAGCATCGCCGCCAGATACTGATCGTGACTCATGTTGACGATGGTGGAACCGGTAAATTCGCGACCGCTTGGCCGGTAATCGTTACTGGGCAGCTCCCCCTGCGGTGCGCCCTCACCCAACCACACGTGGACGAAACCATTGGCTTCGCTCACTTGGAAAGCCCGTGCGGCATAACGCGGCGGCACGCGCTCATCAGCATGCAGGTTGGGAATTTTTGTACAACCGCCACTGGCACCATCAAAGGTCCAGCCGTGGTAACCACATTGCAAACCAGACTCGACCACTCGTCCCAGCGCCAACGGCACACGCCGATGTGGACAACGGTCTTCCAGAGCAAGCGCCTGCCCGGCTGCGTTGCGGAACAGGACCAGTTCCTCGCCACCAAAGGCCACGGCCAATGGCTTTTGATCATTCACAGCCTCGGAAAGCGCCATGGCCCACCAGCCAGGGGTTGTCATCGGTTTGCCTCATTGTTGTTGTGTTTTTTGGGCAGTTGTTTGTCATGCAAGCAACGCTAACGGTAGCGCCACAACGCTGTGATGGCAACCATAAAATCAACAGTTAAATGTTTTATGTTCATCATCACACAACCACATTAACAGCCCAGGAAACACTCAAAAAACGCTACAAACAAATGAATACGGAGCCATATAAATCAATTTACCCCCATAAATATGAACATTATTTAATTTTATGCCCATTTATTCCTTGAAAAGGTTCGACAGAAAACCTATAAGCCTGATCACCATGAGCATGCTCATTTACTTCAGGTGCGCTGACGATGACCCAATCCACCCTCGGTTTTGTCCTCCATGACGTTGCCCGCTTGATGCGTAAACGCTTCGAACAATGGGCCCGCGCAGCCGGACTCACGCGTTCTCAATGGCAAGTTCTGGCGAAACTGTCCACGCATGAGGGCATTCACCAGAAGGGCCTGGCCGACTTGCTGGAAATCGAGTCAGTCACGCTGGTGCGCTTGCTGGACAAAATGCAGGAGCGCGGTTTGATCGAACGTCGCAACCACCCCACCGACCGCCGTTTTTCCTTGTTATTTCTCACCCCGCAAGCCCACCCGCTGCTGCAATTCATGCGCACCATTGGCGAGCAGACCCGAGTGGAAACCATGGCCGATTTTTCCTCTCAGGAGCATGATCAATTGCTGCAGTACCTCGAACGCATGCGTGAACATTTACTGACGGCTTGCTGTCAGCCGGTGGATGAGTTCACTGACTTCGAGGTGGGCGAGGTGACCCATGGCTGAGTCCACAGTGCAGCGCCATGCGGTACGGGCAGAAACACGACCACTCGACCCACTGGCGAAACCCGAAGCACAGACGCCTGAAGCTCCAGCCCTTGATCGTCATGGGCCAGAAACCTCCGGCGCGGCACGGCAACGCTGGCGCGTCGGCCTGTTTTTGCTGGCGCCGATCATCGTCGTGGCCTGTGGCGCCTGGTATGTGTTGGGTGGCCAAGTGGTCAGTACCGACAACGCCTACGTTCAGGCCGAACGGGTGGGCGTTTCGACCGATGTGGCCGGGATCGTGGCGGCCATTGAGGTCAGCGACAACCAAGTCGTGAGCAAGGGCCAAGTGTTGTTTCGCTTAAAGCCAGAACCCTTTGAAATCGCCTTGGCCAGTGCCCGCGCGCAACTGGAAAGCGCGCGTAACCAGATCCTTTACCTCAAGGCCAGCTACAACCAGTCACTGGCCGAAATCGCCCAGGCTGAAGCACGCCTGCCCTACTACCAGACCAATCTTCAACGCCTGGAAAAGCTGGTCAGCGTTGCCGCCGTATCAAAAACAATCTACGACGATGCCCGTCAGGACCTCGACAATACCCGTCAACAGGTTGCGGTAGCCAAGGCCCAGGCTGCGACGGCTCTGGCCCAACTGGGTGGAAGGCTGGACAGGCCTCTGGAGCAACACCCCGCCTACCTGCAAGCACAATCGGCACTGAATGAGGCCGAACGAAACCTGCGCAACTCCGTGGTGACCGCTGCGTTCGACGGCGTAGTCACCAACGTTGACTCGTTACAAGTGGGCGCTTACCTGCAACCACCGCAATCGGGCTTCAGTCTGGTATCCAGCGAACACTTATGGGTCGCCACCTCGCCAAAAGAAACCGAACTGACCCATGCTCATCCCGGCCAAGGTGCAACCATCGAAGTAGACACCTACCCCGGAGTCACGTGGCATGGCACCGTCGAAAGCATCAGCCCGGCGTCAAGCTCCAGCTTCTCGCTACTGCCGGCGCAGAACACAACCGGCAACTGGGTGAAGGTCGTGCAGCGTATTCCGGTGCGGATCCGGATTGACGACGCGGCGGGAAAACCTGCGTTGCGCCACGGCATGAGTGCCGTGGTAGAGATCGACACCGGCACCGCCCGCGGCCTGCCGAAACCATTGGCCGACTTGCTCGCCCGCCATCATGAGTGAAGTGACCGGGCCTCTGCCGCCTTCGCCGCTGCGCGTATTGATCACACTTTGCGTGGTGCTGGCAGTGGTGATGCAAGCCCTGGACACCACCATCGCCAACGTCGCCCTGCCCTATATGCAAGGCAGCGTGTCGGCCAGTGCCGATCAGATTAACTGGGTGCTGACCTCCTACATCGTCGCCACCGCCATCATGACCCCGCCTTCGGCATTCCTGGCCAGACGTTTTGGTCGCAAGCGCGTCTTGCTGTGGTCGATCTTTGGTTTTGTACTGGCGTCAGTGCTCTGTGGCGTCGCCCGTTCCCTGGAGGAAATCATCCTGTTTCGTCTGCTGCAGGGGCTGGCCGGTGCGGCGTTAGTGCCGCTGTCGCAAGGCATACTGCTGGACATTTACCCGCTCAAAGACCGAGGCGCGGCAGTGGCCTTGTTCGGAGTATCGGTCATGGTCGGTCCCGTGCTGGGTCCGATGCTCGGCGGCTGGCTGACGGAACATCTCAGCTGGCGTTGGGTGTTCTTCATCAACTTGCCTATCGGGTTGCTCGCCTTTATTGGCATGATGCGTTTCATCCAGGAAACCCCGGTCGACAAAACCGCACGCCTGGACTGGTTGGGCTTTGGTTCTCTCAGCGTGGCTATCCTGTCGTTTCAATTGTTTCTCGACCGCGGGGAACAACTGGGCTGGTTCGACTCAGGGGAAATAATCCTGGAGGCGCTGGTGGCCGCCATCGCTTCGTACATTTTCATCGTCCACACGTTTACCCACGACAAGCCCTTTATCAGCTTGAAACTGTTCAAGGACCGCAATTACTCGGTGTCTGTCGTGTTTATTTTCATCATCGGCATTACGTATCTGGCGTCACTGGCATTGATGACACCCTACCTGCAAACCTTGATGGGCTACCCGGTGCTCACCGCCGGACTGGTGATGGGTCCGCGGGGCCTGGGGACGATGCTTAGCATGTTCCTGGCCGGGAAAATCATGGGCAAGATGGATATCCGCTGGATCTTGTTTTGCGGCCTGGCGCTGTCTGCCTGGTCGATGCACATGATGACCCGCTGGACCCCGGAAGTGTCCATCGACACCATCATCTACGTCGGCTTTATCCAGGGCGCGAGCCTCGGCCTGTTATTCGTTCCCCTGACCACCATTGCCTTCACCACCTTGCCCCCACAATTGCGCGGCGAAGCCACCGGCCTCTACAACCTTTCACGCAATGTTGGCTCCAGCGTCGGCATCTCGATAGTGACGGTACTGCTGGCGCAAAACACCCAAATCAACCATGCCGAAATCGGTGCCTATGTGACGCCGTTCAACCACCTGCTCAATGCCTGGCCCGCCAGCAGCCATCTCAATCCAGCAAGCGCCGCCGGCCGCGCAGCGCTCGACAGCATGGTCACCGTACAGGCCAGTTGGGTCGCTTATCTGGATGACTTCAAGCTCTTGATGCTGTTGTCCATCGCGATCATGCCGCTGTTGCTGATCTTCAGAACGCCGAAGCTTCAAGCCAGCAAACCCTCATAATCGCCGTCAGACTTCGAAGCGAAAACGTCCCACCGCCAGATTCAGCTCATCGGACAGCTCGCGCAAAGACACTACGGCGCCGGACACCTGATGGGTGATTGCATCGCCCTCGCCAGCCATCCGCGCAATGTGCTCGACGTTGGCGACGATGCCCCGCCCGCCTTCGCTTTGCACGCTCACCGCATCGGCAATTCTGTCCACCCCGCGCGTTGAGTCGCCGACCAGTTCCGTCGCCTGTTGCAGGGTACTTTCCAATTCACTCAGCAGCCGCCCGCTGTCGTCCAATGCCACCGTACCGGCGCGCAGGGCTTCGTCAACAACCCCGGACTGACTCTCCAATTTCACCGTCAACTGGTTGATCGAGTTTGCTGCCAGCGCAGAGCGTTGCGCCAGGTTGCGCACTTCATCTGCCACCACACTGAAGCCGCGTCCGCTCTCGCCCGCCCGCGCCGCCTCGATCGCCGCGTTGAGCGCCAGCATGCTGGTCTGCGCGGAAAGGTCCTTGACCTGACCGATACTGGCGGTGATCGCCGTAGTGCTCTCGACGAAATCGCCCACCGAGCCGCGGATGGCGGAGAATGCATGGCGTACGCTGTCGATTTTCTCGAGCAGTCGCGCCAGCGCCAAATGCCCGTCCTGCGCACCGCGCAAGCTGGCTTCGGCGCAACTGCGCAGGCTCTCGGCATGACTGGAGATGGCCGCAATCCCGTCGCTCATTTGCTCAATGGTCGTCGACACCGCGCCCACCGCACCGGCCTGTGCCGTAGAGCTTTGCGCCACACGCGCCGAAGCGCCAACTAACTCCTCCGCGGAAAAGCCGACCGATGCCGCGACGCCAGCCACCTTGCGCATGGCCTGCTGGAAGCTATCAATGAGTTCGTTGAATGCCAGCGCGGTGTGACCAACCTCATCTCGCCCCATGACCCGCACCCGTCGGGTCAGATCACCATCGCGCATGTCGATCGACGCTTGCTCGATTTCCCGGATGGGCCGAATGATCTGCGCACGCAACAGTAGACTCACCAACACCGCCAGTACGCTGCCACCCAGCAAGACCACGACGAGCATCCGTGAAACCTGCCGTTGGGTGGCGCCCGCCTCGGCGAATGCCCCGGAGGTCAGCTCCGCCTGCAGGCCCAACAGGCGGTTGAATTGACCTTGTAAACCATTGTTGTCAGCGCGTACCCGCCCCAACAGCGATGCAGCCTGGATCTGGTCATTCATGGCAGTGCGCTTGAAATCGGCAAGGCCCTCGCCGACTACGGCGGCCTGTTCCTGTACGGCCTGGTAGAGCGCTTTCTCCTCGTCACCCAAACGGGTTTCAAGGGCTACCTTATCTAGCCCTGCGCGCATGTCGTCGACACTGGCCTGCATATCTTCAAGATACGACTCAAGGTCCTCCGCGGACGCTTGCCCATTGGATTCGAGGATGCGTGCGCCAGCGGCATAAGCGCCGACCATCGCTGCCTGCGATGCCGCAGCGGTTTCCAGTACTTGGCGGTACTGCTGAAAACGCAACTGGTCGATCTCCTCGATCACCGCTTGTTGCTTGGCCAGCCCGCGGTAGGCCAGCACCGAGACGACCAGTAGAGCGAGCACAAATAAACCGGGAAGCACAAGAAGCTTGGCGCCGATTGAGAAGCCTTTCAAGAATGACATCGTGGGTACCATTTTTGTTTTTATAGGGCATGAATGGGCATGCGACTCACCCTGCATAATTCTTTATACAGTATTTGATTCTACTGTAAGAATTTTTAATCAATAATTCCCCGCCAAGGTTTCTTGGTATTTTTTTTGAAATTGAGAACGCCAGTCCCGCTAACCGGTGTCGGGAATTTCGTACTGGCAACGACAGGTAGGCGATGAATGAGCTATACCCGCTAATCGCCCGTTGCAGTTGTTCACCAGTGGATGTCCGCAATGAAGTTCAGAAGCCCACTTGCAGCGCCAATAGGGATTTGCTTCAGAGGCTCTACTTCGTTACGACTGAGCCCGCGTTCTAATCGCCCTCACCGCATTCGACTGTCTGCTATTGGCCGATAAGTGTCTACTTTGGGTCTGTGGATTCAACCGGTCGACGCAACAGATTGGCTAAATCGTTCAGCGGGCGTTTCGCAGTTTAGTGTTTTTCGAGGGGGCGATCAGGTTGAAGCAGGTTAGCAACTGCCATCACCAAATCATTCAGAGACCAGGGCTTGTCCAGATACGTCGTTGAGGAAGGCACAATCGAGGGATCCAGCGCGTAGCCGGACGTGAGAATCCTAGCGGTAGAGCGCCATTCGCCTTTACCATTTCTATCAATTTCGCACCTTGGAGTTGACCTGGCAAACCATGATCCGCGATCAACAGCGGACAGGGCTTCCATTACTAAGGCGCTCTGCGCCAAGGTATACCGGGGAATTCGAGTATCAATTGGTATCTACCTATGCTCGACGAAGCCGATCAGCATGAACCGCCTCCATCAGCCTAAAATTGAATGGAGCATTTAGGTATGGCGCCTCGACCGAGGCGCCGCGTGCACACAACGCCCCGTTGAGCTGAACATATAGAACTGTAAAAATTCCAAAGCAGCATGTTATAGCCCACTAGATTTTTTTAGTCGGCTTCTTGATTGTGAGCTTCACTTGGCTAGACATCGGAAGTCCGAGACCACTGGACTGAATCAGCTCCAGGCGATCCTTTTCCATATGATTAGTGATGTCTCGCTCAGAATCCTCACTCCACACCACATGGCCCTCACCTCTCCCGAACAGTCGGGAATTTAGGAAGCTGTCAATGTGGGCAACACGCTGCGGATCACAGGTGATGTAACCAATCGGGACCGTCGCTGCGCTCTCGTCACTGGGCTGAAAGTGGTACTGCACCACGGCCAACTGCCCAGGGACCAGGAAGATCTCGAACCGGTCCTGAAGATCCGATCCTTCAAAAGCAATTCCGTTAGGAATCCGATTGTGATACGTGCTGCGCAGCTGGCCGAACTCCCTTTTTTCATCGAATGGGACGATAGCGGTAATTCGACCTTTGACATGAGGCGCCTCACTGAGCTTATCAGCGGTCCTGCGGCAGAAGTCGCTGAGCAATGTCCCGTTGGCTGCCCACAGAGGCACAGAGCTCGACAGCCACAATGCCGAGTGAACCTGACCCTCTGGCCAGTCCCGAGAGAGGTCTTCGAGCATCCGCCCCAAAGTAATCCGGTTGTTGTTGTCGTAAACCGGCCCGATCATAGCCCTAGTGGCTTGGCTGCCGTAGCCCGTCCTACGTTCCTTATGATCGATCAGCCACGTGTTGATATCCAGACCTCGGTCATCTAGATAGCGGGTTAACACTTCATCCCCGAACTCCTCGCAATAGGCTTGGGGAGTCATGCCGCCCTTAGGCATCCGTAAGCTATTGAGATAGTCGGAAATCTTGGCTTCGAGCTCCATACTTAAGGGGCGCTGGCGAGTGCCGCCAACTTTCTCGGCAACGCGTTTGATGACTTCGACATTGCCCGCCTGGGTTGGCAGCAGACCGATTTCCAGATCCACCTGAATGTTCACTGGAGCCGCCTGATCGCATGCACCGACCTTATAGAGCCTGGTCTTCCGAGCTTCGGACTCGGGCAGCTTGGAGAAATCCAGAAAAGCGCGATACTGGTCGCCGAAGGCATCTGCCACAGCCTGAACGGACCAAGCTTTATTTTCCGCCGGCACCGGAATTTGAGGCAGCCCCCAGCGAGTGCGATTGTTCTGACTGGCCGGCATTATGGTCTTGGTCAGCAACTCAAAAATCGGGCGCTCGATCCGCTCTTCATACTTGGTGAGACTCGGACTGGCCGATGTGCTTCCCTTGGTGCGATCTGTGAGCATCGCTGAAGGCGTCAAATGTCCGTCATTCGTGTAGACGGCCAGCTTGTTTCGGATGAGAGTTTCGATCAATACCTCGCATTCGCGCTTGGACAAGCCGAAATACTCACGAATCTCTCCAGGCAGCACTTCGTGCAAGGCCAACAGCAGACGACACGTGAACTCCTCTACCGCAGGCAAGGAGACTTCCTTCGTCCATGAGCAGCTTATTTGATACTGGTATGCAGGCAAAAGCAGGGAGATTGTGTTGCAAATGCGAAAGCCTGAGGCATCAACGGCTTGGTATTCTTCACTCATGGCGCTGACCCTCGATCACAGTGGTGCCATCTACGATTTCGTAATCATCAGGTGACTTGGCATGTTGCTCGGTCACATAACTGACCACACTCCCTAGTGCAGTTGGTGTATTCACCCCGCTCCACATTTTCCTGGAACCGATGATGACTAAGCGATCTTTGGCCCGGGACAAGGCAACATTGATTCGCGATTGATCAACAAGAAAGCCTTGGAGGCCTTTGTCATTGTTCCTCACCAAGCTAAGAATTAATAACGTGTTTTCGCTGCCTTGGTACGAGTCAACCGTATCGATTCTGACTGCATCTCGAAGCGGTGCCGCCCACTCAGCACGACTCAACTCTTCCTCGATCAAGCGCTTTTGACCTCGGTACATGGTGATCAGCCCTATGGGTTGAGGGTTCATCGGCGTACGTTTGGCATTCAGCTTTTCCATGTGTTCGGGTCTTGCGAGCTGACGCAGCAAGTGCAAGCAAATCGCAACCTCATGCTTGTTGACGAATTTACCCTTCTGGGGCTCATCCTCATTGACCGCGCGTTCTCCCGAACCACTGTCGATCCAGCTGACAGGTTTGTTGAACGGATACGGAAGTTCATCGCACCACGAGTCCGCTTTCTTGCGGTAGCTGTGCAGCTCGTCGTTATAGAAGCAGTGGCTGACAATGTTTCCAATCGGCTCAATCATTCGGTACTGAGTGTCGAGGGTAATGCCATTGTTCACCGTAAAGGCGCGCTCGAAGTCGGTCTTGACCACTTCACGCTCATCAATCTGCAGGTTCCTGGCCACTGCGCGCACGTGTTTTTTCTCGTACATGGGGGCCAACTGCTTGTGGTCGCCCACCAACAAAACGCGGCGCCCGCACTGCATGGCAATCATGAGCTCCGAAGCTTGCGCACGGCCTGCCTCGTCGACGATGACCCAGTCGAACTCCATCTCTTCGATGTGCAAGGCACCCGCTCCAATGCCTACCAGGGTGCCGCACACCAGTTGGGAGGTCTTGACCAGAAACTTGTCGTAGTTGGCCGCTCCCGAGCCCAAAACATCGATCCAGTCCTGGCTGATGCTGATCAGGTTGTTCAGGCGCTGCAGGGCCAGCTGATTGGTCACACCGTGCTGGCGCGCCACCTGGTTGGACAACTCGCGCCAGAACTCCGGCGCGGTGGGCGATGGCAGGGTGAATTCATAGCCCCGGCTGTCCATGTGATGCTGCAGTGACTCGACACAGCTTTTGATCTTGTTGTCATAGTCCATCACCCTTTCGATTCGGATTTCTTCGCTGATTTGGCGCTTGGAAACGATATCGTCCCTCTGCTTGGTGTACGTGCGCATACGATCGAGAAGCGGACTGATGCTGCGGTGCAGCTTGGCCAGCTCCTCAACCAGATCTTGGCTGAGCATGAGCCGGGAAGCCAGGGCATTGATCCGCTTTTCGTACTCACGTTGAAACTTGAAACGGATCTGGCGCTGAATTGAACTGGAATGGCACTGGAGCATCTGATCGTCAATGGCCGATTCGTGGCCCAGGCGAATGACGCTGACGTCTGTGCCGAGCTCTGAGCACAGTTCGCGAGCCTTGAGCGCGACCGTGTCCACCGAGGCATGTGATTGCCCCACCAGCAGGATGTTACCCGCCAGTTCATTTTCAAACAGGTAGTGGATCAGCTTGGTGACGAAGGCGGTTTTCCCCGTGCCAGGCGGCCCCTGCAATACACCGATCGGCCCTTCGGAGATGACCCGCTGGAAAGCGATGACTTGGCGTGGATTGAGTTGCCCCTTATCCGAGTCATAGCGCTCTCGGATTGCAACTTCATCCGGGATCTTGCCAGTCACCTTAGACTGCAGGGCCCCGGCTTGATCGAAGTAGACAGGGAGGTGAGCAATTCGGGACACTCCGTTGAGCACGCGCTCCATGGCTTTCTTGCGGCGCTCGCGAGAGGCGTTGTTGAGTTTGGACTCAAAAATAAGCTCCGTGCCCGGCGTCAGCTTCTGTTTAACGCTGCGAATGCCGGCAGAAAAAATGCGCACAGCCATTCGTGTTGAACTGCACTCTTCGGCCACCACCTCACCAAACGGGCGGTTCTCGCCCTCCAGGAAGATGCCGATGTCACCGGCATCTTCGTTGAAGTCCAGATCCTGGCCATTTTGCGGCACATAGGGAATGAGTAGTGCGCCACTAGCGCTCTCTTCAAAGGCGGCATTCTCGATTTCGACGCGCATCAGTTGGTCGCCTTCGGTTTCCAGCATTGCCTTCCAGATAGCCGATGGCCTGATGCTCTGATCGGCGAACTCATCACTTTCTTCACCGCCCTCCTCTTCACCTGACACCGACTCGGGTTTCTTCAGGAAGCTCTGCACGGGCTCTTGGCTCAGCAGAAAGCGTACGAACGCCTCATCGGTAGCCTTAGTTGAAATACCTTTTTGAACGGTGATGGGTTGGATGAAGGTAGCCTGAGCTTTGTGCCCTGCCGAAATGTAATCGCTGAACGACACATCGGAGAGCCAAGGCGAAGACAGCGTCTGGTGCACGGGATCAAAATTGAATGCCAGACGCTTGTCCAGCGCGGTCAGCCTGATGTATAGCTGCTCTGGATTGCGGTCAGCGCGCTCGACCCGCAGGTAATACGCGGACTCTCTGCCCTGAAGTAATGTCTCTTCTGTGGGCCACCGGAAGACGTCAGCCACAAATTTCAGCACAGGTAATTCAGGTGCCTTAGGCTTTCGAAGAGCTTCGAGCTCTGCCTTGAGGCTCTCACTAAGCGGATCGATGGCAACGGGAATCCCGTTTGGTTGCTCTTTAGCCAAAGCTAACTCGGCGACCAGAGATTTAGGGGCTTCAGCTCCTAGGAGCTCGCCTACGATCTTGTAGAGCGCATAGCAGTCGCGACCAAAGCTGTCGGTGCTGGCCGGGTTTGCCGGGCCGTATTCGACATTGTAGGGATCAGAGGTGTCGCCAAAATCGAGTGCGTCAATGAACATCAGCGAAAGAGGGTCACCCTCATCGCTTGTACGAACCAGAATGTTGTCTGGGTGCAGATCCCCGTGCGCAAAATCTCGGCCATGCACGTTGATCAGCAGATTGCAGAGTGCCGAAGCGGCCTCCAGCTTTTGCTCAAGTTTGTCCAGGGTCGTAACAAATTCAGGCCAGCCAGTGCCCTGCTCGAAGCGCGTGACGACAAACAGTCCGTTGCCGCCTGCAAACATGCCATGGGTCAGCAGCGCTGGCAGTGGCAATTCGTCCTCAAGGGACTGCTCAATGCGCTTTCTCATGCGCAGGATACGGCGGTTGGTGCCAGGATTCTTCAGGTCGACCACGGCCTTCGGCCAGAACTTGAATAGTGCCTCTTCAGAGTCGAACACACACCGATAAACCATTTTCTCTGCAGTGCCGATAGGAACGATCCCTGGCGCTGGCGGGAAGTAGCTCATCAGCATGTAGGGGTTCCAATCGGCCTTGACGAAATCGCCCTTAGCAATCTCCTGCATGACCTCCTGAGTGTCGTCATATTGCAGCGGTTTGCCAATCGCCAGGGTGTTAAATTCAGCGAGCATTTCAGAAGCATTGGCAAAGCGGTTCTTCTGCTCTAGATCCATTGCCTTGGCGAAAAATCCGTCAAGCTTGCCATCGAAGGGATCACTGGCCACCGAGCGCCATACGCAAATGCCTTCTTCCAGGACAAACTTGGCGCAGTGAAAACAAATCTTGTGGGCGACCAGGGCCAGCAGGTAGACGTCTTTGGCAAACGGGCTGAGTACATCACCCTGTGAGGCATAAACATCTTCGGGCAGGAGAGTCGTGTTGCTTTTTAGGCGTTCGGCCAGATCCTTGACCGTGCCTTTGTCAGGGACGAAGGCGGCGTGGAAACTGGAGGCCAAGACGATGCGCGAATCCTGAGAGTACCAAAGGTTCTGCGTGTCGATGTCCCGGTGCGCAAAACCCATGCTGTGCATTTCGGCAAAGGGCGCCAATAGAGCCTTGGTCAGGTCAAGACGATCGTCAACCGACCATTTGTGGCCATGCAGATTCAGGTGCTGCTCAAGACGCAGGGTGTTCTTGCGAATCTCGAACAGTTCGACGCAGTCACTGGTGATGTTGTCCTCAACCATCGGGGACAAAGGCCTGAGAAGAAAATCTTCTAGCGGGCTGTTCGCAGCGCTGGCGGTGCGAAAGACAAAGTCTTCTCGCGTCACCACACGGCGCCACGTCTCGTCATCGTGAAATGCCAACCCCAAAGCTGCCAAATCCCAGCGACGCATCATGGCCTTGCCAATAGGAGGGCCGGCGTTGGTGGCGGGATACTCACTGAACAGATGCTGATCATGCATGCGGTCTGGTGCATGAGCAGCGGTGTACTCCAGGTATTGGAATTCAGCAAGTTCTACGCGGTTACCCCGAAAGAAGCTGTCGAAAATGGGCTGGGCTTTGTTGGGTCTTAGCCTGCCCACTTCGTCGAACTTGATCATTCGCACTTGCTGAACGAAGCTCTCGTAGCCTTTGCCCGCGATCTTCAGAAAGTCTTCAAGGGTGTGAACGTACTTGCGCTCCCCTTCAGGCAGGTGCTCAGGCGTCGCGCTACCACAGAGCACCACGTGCGCTTCGACGTAGGGGTCGTAGGACAGCTTGTGTCCTATTTCTTTTTTGAGTATGGCCGCCAGACGATACCCCTGGTCTCGCTTGCGGTGATAGGCACTTTTGCCCCTGTTCTGCTCGCCACGCGGGGTGGTAATGATCCAGTTGCCATCATAGTTGGTCAGCTTGCCGTGCCATTCCTTGAGTTCGACTACGAGCACGCGGTCATGCGTAACGACAATGAGGTCGAACTCCATCGAACCCTGCTTATCCGCAACCAATACCGATGCGTAACCGAACCAGCTTTCACGCAGGTGCTTTTGCATCTGATCCAGAGCGTTTGTCTCGCTCTTGTGCAACCCATTGCCCCGAACGACGATTTGCATAATGGCTTCCCTATTGCCGACCTGCAGCCCATCGAGCGGCGCCTAGGGCAATAGTGCCTTCTTGGCAACCAGCTCGTCTCAGCCACAGCTCCTGCTGGCTTTTAATAAACGCTGTCAGTGCTAGCTTCAGACACCGATAAATCCCGTGGGCTTGTCCCTGTATCCCGTTGATGCGAATGGTATCTGAATGATGGCATTGTGCCCATAGACAGCAGCTACATCGAACTGGCTGTTTGGTTCTCCTTATGAGCGAGTAATAGCATATAGACATTGCCCGGGCTAAGCTTTGATGGCTGGATCAACACGCTTAGCGGAGCCATCATGGACGAAATTCACTATTTTTTTGTAATCCCTGCCCTCACGGAAGAAAAGTTCACTACCTTTCAGGGGTTCCACCCTGGGTTAGCAGAAGCAGAATCAATACTCTTATTTCATGCCCTGTGCTGCGCACCAAATACTCCATTTGAAATTTTCCATACATATGAACAACTACTTGAGTCAAGGCGCGAATCTTCTTTCAAGAATGCGACTCCCATAAGCGCCTCGCATATAGATTCCGTTCCTGATACACATAGCGAGTGCTTTTGCATTTTCTTTTGTCGCCCGGTAGATTTAGATTCCGTCATACGAACCTGTAGAAAATTTAAACATCCCCCACTCATTGTAAGCCTCATCGATCATGATACCTATGACGTTATAAACCTTCAAAACCAAACCACTCATTCATCCCACGTACTCGATCAATACATATCAATTCACTTACACAAAACAGGTCAACACCCGTCCAAAAAAACTAGGAACACCTACAATCTCAAAGCTCCTTTTCCTATTCGTTCTTCCGGCGTCACAGTAGCTGGAGAACTAACACACCACGCACTGGGCTTCGAGTTTACAGAGTCAGAAACCTTGGTCGCATCCGACCCCGACTCTTATATAGACGCAATGCTGGAAAATGCGGAATCAATATTCAGCATAATAAATACCCAAGTATATGACGGCCGCCAAGAAATCGTGTTGTACGCACCATCTGTATTTACAAAATACCAAGATATGAGTGGCATTTACTGGAATCAAATTTTACGAAAAGTAAAATTAAAGTGGCACCGAGAATTAATAAAAAATGGAATATTCAAAAACCGCCAATATTCTGGAATATCTATTGAAGGGGCTGACGAAAATAATCCATATCATGACCCGATGGCTAGATTAATAATAACCTCCCGACAAAAAGAGCTTTTTATAACGAATCTTTGTGCGGCCTTCATAGCCACCAGTGAGTTTTTACCCGCAATTCGGTTACCTAATAGTGTAAATCTCAGATCTAAACAGCTTAAGGAAATTGAACAGCTTTCAAAAAAAGAGAACCCTAATTCAAGCGAAAAATTTCAGCAAGCTTTTAGAAAATTAACTGAAGGCTTAATCGGTGATATAGACAAAAAACTGATCAATCACATCAATACGAAAAGCGGTGCTTGCAAGATAATAAGCGACGCCCCAATAGAATGGCTATACTTCAATAAACTTCCGCTAATGATTAGTCATGAAGTATCGAAGATACCAACAACACCGGGCAACATGCTAATGCAACTCAGCTTCGCAGGGCAGAAAAAATACATACACAAAAACTCCCTACTGAATATATTAGTAATACGCTCATTCCGACCACACGACCCAATTAAAAACTATCTTCAAGTAGCAACTGAAACTTTCCCTTTCAAGCATGGCCTCTCCGTAGAATTTATTGACGTCGCAACAATCGAAGAAACCATATCTGCATTGAATAGCTACAGTGGTGCGATTGTGATTTTTGACTGTCATGGCGACCATGACGGTCCTGATGGTATTAGTTGGCTTGCGATTGGGGAGGAGAAATTGAATACATGGGACTTATACGAAAAGGCAAGAATCCCTCCTATAGTTATGCTCAGCGCATGCCTGACTAGCCCAATAAGCGGCTCTCATGCATCTGTAGCGAATGGGCTACTTCGGTCAGGTGCACTTAGTGTTATCGGAACATTTTTACCAGTAGAAGCGACTCCGTCCGCAATCTTTATGGCTAGGATTTTGTTTAGGATAGACAGTTTCCTGCCAGTCTTAAAGGCACTTGACTTTAATGCAATTTCCTGGCGAAGCATGATTAGTACGTTTTTGAAAATGTCCTATACGACAGACATGCTCCATTACTTCAGAGACGACTTAGCACTAATTAGTGACATCGAATATAATGAAATTCACATTCAGGCAAGTGAGAATATAAACTCACTAAACCCGGATTGGTACGAAGACATTCTTGAAAAGCTAGCCAAACTGACATCACTACCCCCTAGCCACTTTATCGACCAAATAAAAAATCACCATCCAATGATGGAGACGATGAATTACTGCCAGCTTGGCCGGCCAGAAACCTTAATAATATTGACTGATACACAAACACGCACCGCTCAATAACTAAAAAAGCGAGTAAAGCATGGCGCTTCATATTGAACAGTTTGCCCAAGCAAATCTCGACGACAAAACACAAGGCTATCTAATTTCTTTATGGATTGTATTTTCGCGAAGACTAGAGAAAGGCAAGCTAAGTGACAAAATAAAAGACGAACTGAGCAAATTGGGAAGAGACATATTAAAAATCAATATTCCTCGCCGCAAGGAAAAATACGCAAAACTTTTAAATAGCCGCCAAGTCTCTACATTAGCAAACCCAATAGAGTTAAAGTCTCTAGGTGCGATGAGGGTAAAAAATTTCCGGGGATTTGGGGCTCTTCCTAGCGACGACAAAGGCACCTATATTAAGTTTTCCTCGGGGAAAAACATATTTTATGCACCAAATGGTGGCGGCAAGACTTCTCTCTGTGAGGCAATCGAGTACATCGTTACAGGGTCGTTAAAGGAAGCTGATCGCCGCCATACAAAGCTTAATGAATACATTCGCCGCGGCCAAGAAAAGGTAAATCTGGTTCTTAAAGCGTCGGATGGTTCTAACTTCAGAAGCAGCCCCCAATGGTCTACTTGTTTTATAGATCGGAACCGACTTCAAGAGTTCTCACTTCTAGGGTCAAAAGATACTAGCTTTGTCGAACGCGATGTATTAGCAGCCCTATTTGGTCTTGAGGAAATTGAGGAGCTAATACAGCGCTTTGTGCTTCCAAAAAGCTTTAATTTGGATCATCTAAAATCATATTCAACTAAAGAAAAAATAGAAAACTTAAAAAACCATCATAGAGAACATCTTGACACAAAGAAACAACACCTCCAAGAAATATACAACAGCAGAAAGGAAATATGTTTAGAGCTTGGACTAGATCGTTACGACCGATTCGAAATGGGAAAACGGTTTGAATATAAAAAACGTCTTCTAGCATATAAAGAAGATAAACTTAGAAACCTTAAAACACTTTCTCTCCCACAGTACATCACTAAGCACAGATATGAAGCTGTGTTGCGAACACTACGTAAAGCCGTATTCTCTTATGACACCTCTGTCGCAGATCTTGCGGATAATCTATCAGAGATCGACTTCCAAAAATTGTTCGAGGTGATTGATAAAATAGGGGGATCACAAGATGAAAATCTAAGATGCCCCGCTTGCTTAACGCCGGTTGATGACACCGTGGAGAACCCTTTCATTCGCGCAAAAAAAGAACTGAATCGCTTTGAGACTTTGAAAGCATTGCAAGAAGGCCTTAAAGTAAACGAAGGGAAATTGACAACGTGCACCAAAATCATAAAAGACCTAATCACCGCAACACAAGAGAACAATACAAAAGGGATAGCTTTAAGTGATTTTGCCACGAACATAGAAAATTTAGCAGCTCTCAACATGCCTACGCTCTTACCTTCAGAGCATAGATCGCTTGTAGCTCTCGGAATTGAATGGCTTACAACGAACAAAAATGAAGTATTAACTTACCTAGAAAAATGCCATGAAATGGTACTGCAAGGAAAAAACAACAACACCCTGCACCTAGAAAAACAATCACAGATAGATGCATTGCAAGCATCAATACTAAACATACAAATTAAAAAAAGCGCCGTTCAAGACTCATTGAAACGAATTCGAGGTCTTGCAGGCACTTTGAAGGAGTTCTATGGCATACTAAAACTATATAACTATGACCTAAACACTGAAAACAAATATAACCACCTACTCACTGATATTCAATCCCAATATCAGATATTGTATAGCGACCTTTTAAAGTACAAGCTTGAGGTTGAAGAAAGCCAAATAACCGGCATTGAAAACAAAGCCACGAACTATTATCAGAAAATCAACGAGCACGATGATGATTGTGAAAAAATCTACGCGATAAAATTTGACAGACAAACAACAGGATACAGAATCAAAATCCGCTTGGCGGATGATTTAGTACACGATGCATTTTCCTCTCTTAGCGAGGGACACCTCAGGTCGCTGGGTTTAGCACTTTTACTCGCAGTTGCAGAAAAGTATAAATACCCCTTTATCGTATTTGATGACGTTGTAAATGCTATAGATTCCGACCACCGGGCAAATATAATCAAACTAATGTTTAACGATCCGTACTTGAAATCCACCCAACAAATCATCACAACCCATGATCGCTTATTCTGGGAGAGGTATTGCAACACCGGAGCACCAGAGAAGAGCAGCGAAACGTTTACTAGCAGAACCTTAAAATACACTAATAAAGGGCTGATGATAATTGACTACAGTTCTGGATTTTCAAGCAAAGTGCAGGCAGCACTTACAGTATCAGATGTAAGGCAAGCCTTAGTGTACTGTCGCATATGGCTAGAAACCATAGTCGTAAAGTACTGCATAAATAATAAATGCTCGATCACTGGGGTATTCACGGAACGACATCTCAAGCCTAACAACTTATTGGAAATCAGCTTGGAGTCGATGTACGACCTGATTGAAGCAGCCGTGGCCAAGGATACCACTCACCTAAATACTATAAAGAAAGATCTTATCAACTGGAAGGGTCAAAACCAGGAGCACCATGCATTTGATGAAACTGGACTAAACTTTGTTCATTCCAAAACAAGCTCTGAAGTTAAAGATATTTTTACAGCAATCACCAAGCTAGAGTATCAGTTATTTCCTGATGATTTATGCGCAGCGCTACTTTCAGAAAAAGAGCTTCTAGAAAAAAAGCTTACTATGGCCAACCGAAAATTAGATGATGTGCAATTTATGGCACACGCAAAATCAGAAACTATAGATAACTTTGTTGAAAGTAAAAAAACCTGCGAAGCTTTGCTGTCATCAATAGAGGCGGATATGACATATATCGAGCAGTGGCAACAACTTTCTGCGTCTTAAAATTAATTCGCTCTGTACGCCCTTCATTAATGACCCACCCCTCAGCCTCGTACCGATTTCTCGGGGGGGCAGGCCAATCCGAGGGATATTACGTTGTGCATGCAGGAATGTCGTTCAAATTACCTTGGCCTAATGGGCGGGCGGGTCAATCAGCGCCGACAATCTGGCGCGTTGCTGGGGCGGTTTAGCTCATCAGGAAGGGACATCGTGCCTTGATCAGGCTACGAAGTCGGACAGCCGCTCAGCCTTGAGGATCGAAACGGGATCTAGCTTTTTTACACACTCAGGGCCGTTTTCTGCCGATCTTCACTGTCGGAATACCGGTAGTTTCCGATGCAATCGGGTAGTTCGTTGCCGCATTTAATACCTGGGCGCGCAGCTTACGCTGCGCGTAGAGCTTTAGGACTAAGTAAAGAATTTTTGTCCTTGCGGGTGTTTTATACATTTAGAGGAAAGATTCCTTTCCCTTATGGAAACTCTGAAAAAGACTTCCAGATTTGGTGAAATACTCGCCTCACACAACTGAACGGTTGAGCTCGATGAAACAAATGTCCTTCGCCGATGCCGAATACGCCGGAAAACGTAAGCAGACTCGCCGCGAGCGCTTCCTGATCGATGGATCAGGTGGTGCCCTGGAAGGGTTTGATTGCCTTGATCGAGCCGCATTATCCGAAGGGCGACGGTGGTCGTCCGGGATTAGTTGACCACTACAGTTGGTCGACCATGGCAACACCGACCCGTCGGATTTCCCAGGACGCATCCCGAAAGGCCCGTCGCGTATTTCGTACCAGCGGTCGTCGCCAGGTGCCATCAGGCAGCACCGCCCCACTCCAGGGCCTGAAGGAGACGGCGAACTTGTTTGGCCCCTATCTCAGTTTCGCAGAGCATGATCGGTGCAGTCCCTCCGAGCGCTTTATTCGGTGTCGACATCCAATTTGCGGCCGTCACTGGTGTCTCTAATATCTTCTCGGCCAAGTGACTGACCGTAGCAATTCTGTCCAAACGCTCGGAGGCCACAGGATCAAGGTGCTTGTGTATGCGCCGCCGTCGTTCAAGCGTCGACATGGAGGCATTAAGCAGCGTTTCCAGCTGGCGGTCTTGCAGGTCGAAGGCCCAGCGAAAAACCTGGACGAGCTCAGTGGGAAACCCGACTTTTATTTGGTACAGCCGCTCCGAATCCGTCAGCGACTCTCGATCGGAACTGAATCGCCAAAAGGCCGCGATGCCCTCCTCGCGAGACACCGCTTGCTTTTTTGCCGGACGTCGAGTCGCAGGTGAAGTGCCCATCAAACGTCCTCCCAATGATGTCCCATCCAATGGAATATGAGCTAACGCCGGTCTGACCGGAAGCGCCATTGAGCGCCAGTGGAATTCCATAACGCCCTAGGTCAATAAGGCGAGGGAGCCCATTCCCCTCTACCTATCCATGGCTCAGGATCAGCGGCTTTGGGCCGAGGATGAGTGGCCACGGCGGTCAATCGATGCTGGAGCTCAGGAAGGGCTCGGTCAGTCGGTCGACCCTTCGCTCTTCGAGCTGCCCGGCCCGCAGGATCTCGTTTGCATGGGGATAGTGCCGTAGCAGCTGGCGGGCCTGACGTCGCATGGACGCTGAAAGCGCGGAATCTTCTGCAAGCTCGACCAGAAAATCTCGCGTCTGGATCAGTGCGCGCGTGCGCTCGTTGGGCATTGTCATGGTGTCCTCCTCGCACACACCGTGCACGGTCCGGCCGCGCTGCGCTTGCTGGCGTCCGACGCGGTTTTCTACCTGGTAAATCGCTTACAGCCTACACCCAAACCAAGACGGCCCCTTGAGTCTAGCGCCGGGATCGGCCCGGGCTTTTCGAGAATCAGGCCCCTGTCCTCCTCGGCGTACCGTCCATCAAGGCCCGCGGGGGAAAAACCGTGCTGAGGTTTGAGAGTCTTGCTTTCTCAAACCTGTTGATACGCAGATTTCCAACGGTAAACAACCCTGTTGTACAGCTGTAATAACGTAGGCCATAGCGCAGTACGAAATAATCGCCACGCAGACTTCTTGACTCATCTGGGTGACGTCGCCTCCGGCGCCAAACGCTAGGGGCTGATCACCCCGATACCCATAGGAGCATGGCCAATCTGGCCTTAACCTATCAAGCCCTTGGCCGGTTTGCCGAGGCGCTGACGGTCAAATCGTTAATACGCCGCAAGGTTTCTTCTCTGACGGTTCAAGCGTGATTTCGCTTTCAGACTCCGCGCGCCTCCTCCGAGCCAAGCCGGGGAGGCTCGCGTAACAGCCGCCAGGCGGTGATTGCGACAACCAACCTTGGGGAATAGATTGCTCATTGGCAGTTTCGATCGAACCGACAACTTTGAGGTGGTTGGTATGACTTTCAGTACTGTTACCGTTGGATTCGTTCGCGAATCACCTGTGATTGAGGTTGAAGCCACACCTCAGGACGCGGAGGGTTCTAGGCACAAGATTGTCATTACCGTAAATGCGAAATCACAGGAAATGGTCGATGCCTATGTACGTTCCGTGGATATGCTCACCCAGGTATTCCGCGCCCACCTTCACCCCCTCCCTGCCGATACGATTTCAACCATCGTCGCCCTGATGGTTCCTAAGCAGCCGGTGCCGTCGACGTTACTGCGCGAGGCCCGAATGCTGGCAAAGTCGAAAACCGAGATCCTTCAAAGTAATGACTGGGTGACGGCCAACGAGATCTCGCATCTCGCCCAGTTCAGCTCGCGCAATCCCAGCTCGCAACCCAACAAATGGAAGCATGCGGGAAAGATTTTTGCTTTGCGCCATGAAGGCGTCGATTATTTCCCGATCTACGGACTCGACCCATCACAAGGCTTTCGGCCATTTACCGTGCTGGAGAGTGTCATTTCGACGTTGACCACGATGAAGGATGGATGGGCAATGGCGTTCTGGTTTGCCTCGCCCAATACCTTCCTCGGCGGCAAGCGGCCCAAGGAAGTGTTCTTGGCCAATCCCTCGGGCGTGCTCTCAGCGGCTAAGGAAGAAGTGTCCGGGGTCGTCTAGGGATGACAATCCGCTGAGGTTGCCGCCATTGACCATGTCAGGAGTAGTGCTTGAACGAAAGGGTAACGACCTCACGGCGATGGTTTATGCCTTCTCCCGGAAAGTGCGGATAACTATAAGACGCTGCCCAGTCCAGATTTCTCGACCGACCGTTTTCAGCCAAACCATCCCGTCGCGAGCACCCGAATCAAGGAGTCAGTTGAGTTGTCTGATTCATGAATTATTTGTCGAAGCTGCCGCCGTCGTTGAAGTAGTCGTCCGTTGCGAGCAAGCCGAAATTGTCGGTCAATCTGACGTTGTCGTTCGCACTGAACATCGTTTGAATACGCCTTTCCTGCTTAAGACTGGCCACGGCCTGGAAAAAGCAGCGTTCACATAAATGTATCTTATAGCGCTCTCCATCGTGGGCTGAACCGTATCCCCAGTGTGCCTGAAGCACAGCGTATTGGAGGCTACCACCCTCGACGCGAGTGCTTTCGAGGCAGACATCGCACAGGAGGTCGTGGACGACCTCCACCGCTTGCTTTTCTTTGATTTTCATCAGCACCACCCGCAGTCATTAGTCGCGCACCTATCTGGCGCTCCAGAATCAAAAAACCAACCCTTCTGCAAACTGAATCAGCACCTCTTCAACTTGGCGGGTGCCTGGGCTGGTCGAGAGCATCGCTATGGGACTTTTACCTGAGAACCGTGTCTTGGGTTTGGACAGCCAGCGCCTGGCCTTCTCGTCGTTTTCAAAGAGCACCTCGGCCATGGCGGTGATATGTACGACACGAAACAGCCGATCACTCTGATTCACAGTCAGCCGCTGACCGTTTGCCAATCGCTTTTTGAGGGTTTTCAGCGGAATGATCTGGTCGCGCCCGACAACACTGAGTTTGCCCCGATCACTAAGCACCTTGACGCTAGCGGCCAAGAAGCCCGCCTCTATCAGCTCGTGGATGTCCTGATCTGAAGCGCCGAGGGGAATGGGGAGAAACACGCCAAACCGGGCTCGATAGGCACGGTAAGCACTCTCGCGCATCACTTCCGCCAACATGAGTCGCCTCCACAGTTCGGCCAGCCATGCAGCATCCGGCATTTCAAAGAGGCGTTGAAGGTGGATTTGCCAACACGTCACATCAATCGTGCTCCGCCAGAATGGAAGACCGCGTACCCGCCAGTGCTCCAATGGGCTCTAGAACGCCCTCGGTGGAAAGCGCTAAGTCTAAGAATCGATTCGCGCGTGCGGAGCGCTCCTTTAAAACCATCTGAGCTTCAGACTTGAAATGCTCAGCGATCTGCCACTTTTTTGTTTTGATTTTGTGTTTACCTTTCATAGCGGTTCTCGGTTTCAGTCACAAACGCCTATTTCCCACATGTACTGAGGAAGCAGCGGATCGATTTCGGGCTCATACCCCTCCTAATAGCAGGTAGCCATCTTGGATTGACTGCGCCGCGCCTTTACACCGTCACCTGCCAGACAGCTACAAGGCTCCGTCAAAGCAAGGCGAACCGGAAAGATAGATAGACCCACCAACGGTATGACGACCAAAGGAAATGCAGGACCCGAAATATTGCTATAGCATATATCTCTTTCCCCTTCAGCAATATTGGACCCTTTCGGGCACCACATCGGAGCGCTCAGTGATTTTCCTTTTCGACCGTAAGCATAATGAGGTACGAACTTGGACACATTGTGAAATAGAAGGGCTCTGCTTCATTGCAACCATCACGTCGATGAGAACGGGGCAACAAAACCGCGCGGCCGTGGTCGAGTGTGCATATGAACTGCGACACTACCTTTTAACAGCTAAGGACGTCGTGGTCAGGCACGTCCACATGATGTGTCCCCCTTCTATAAGCGGGCGTAGCGCCTGGGCTTTAGAAGAGCTTGAAAGCATCATGGTTTTCACCGGGGTTGACATCGATCAAAGCGCAGTTCTGTATCGAACTGCGGTCGCGAGCTACAAGCTCGGCGAACTGGATCTTCGAAAGAGAAAGCGATCAGAAATACTGTTCTCCGCTCGCCACCTCGAACAGCATTTACCGAAAGCTTCCGACACTCTGTTAGAGGACAAGTACCCGCAAATGCTTGCCCCGCTATGGGTGCGGTGAGCACTATTCACTCGCTCCTAAAACCATTTCAACGTGAGAAAAATGCAAATATTGCTATAGCGTATAGCTCTTTATCCCGCAGCAAGGCTTTATCGTGCCTTTTGCGGGTCAGCAAATGGATCTCAAAGAATCCTTCGGGATTACCGTAAAGACGCTTCGTCGCAGCAAAGGGCTTCCCCAAATTGCTGTTGGCATCAATCAGGGATACATCAGCGAACTCGAAAATGGCCAGAAAACACCTACCCTGCCCAAAATGGCTGCGATAGCAAAGAGTCTGGGGATCCATCCGCTGACACTTCTTGCGGCGGTATACAGCAACATGGGACCGGAAACCTCAGATCAGCTTGTAGCTAGGGTCATCAAGGAGCTTGAGAGCCTGAAGTAGTCTGTCCTGTCAGAGAAATCATCGTGTGTATTCTGCGTGTAGATTCTGTTCACAAGAGGAGGATAGAAATCACAGCATCCATTTCCAGGCGTATTTGTATGCTCCATCTGCTCATGTGACAGACACGCCAGCAGGTAGCCGCTCGTTAAACAAACTAGGCGAGCATCAATTGCCGAAATTGAAACGACCTAGCATGCCGCTTAGCTGGTAAGATGCGCCGCGTTATTACTTAAGAGGATTGCTTCATGGCCACTAACCGCTCCCAGCGTCTGCGCAAAAAGCTCTGTGTAGACGAGTTCCAGGAATTGGGCTTCGAGCTGAACCTCGATTTCAAGGAAAATTTGGCTGACGAGGCAATCGATGCATTCCTCGATGCATTCCTGAAGGAAGCCATGGAAGCCAACGGTCTGGGCTATGTAGGCGGTGACGACTACGGCCTGGTTTGCCTGCAGAAGCGTGGCTCTGTCAGCGCTGACCAGCGCGCTGCCGTTGAAACCTGGCTCAAAGGCCGCACCGAGTTAACCAGCGTTGAAGTCAGCCCGCTGCTTGACGTCTGGTACCCGGAAAAACCGATCAATCCGGTAGCTTGATGTTCAAAGGGCCATCCATCGTGATGGCCTTTTTGTTTCTAGCTCAAGGCGAACGTTCTCATTGTCATATTGAACTCCCCCTACATCTCGCCTCTGTTTTAGTCGCCGCGCCTTCGATATTAACTGCCCTTGAGTTGGTCTCAGTTTCTACGACCACCCAATATTGCATGTGATCGGTGTGATACATATGCTCACGCCGAAATACCAAGCCACCGCGACTCGTCAACATTCCGCTCTCGCAACCTACGATCAGCACACAACGAATCCAATAACACGAAGCTTCAACACGAAGACTCGGGCCGCTTCTAATTATCCCGCCATCACCATTGCTTGGTCACAAGTAATCGGCACCTCGCCTTTGTATTATCACCTTCAATACCAGACCTACATTAGTAATTCCAACCAGGGCGGCTAGACGTGTGGCCCTTCGTTTGTTGGCAAAATCGACGCAAGTAGCCATGAGGGGCGGGCAGCTTGGAGACATGACGATGAGTATCAGGTGCGATTGCTACAGGCAGAGGGATAGGACAATTCTGAGCAGGTAGCGAGAAATGCTGAGAGGGGGCTAGCGGACTAGAAACGAAGGGCAGAACGGAGGATTAGTTTTTGACAACTTTCTGATTATCTTGTGCTAATCAGCAAAACTTGAAATTCATCGACGCACAGTTTTTTGCGCAGACGCTGGGAACGGTTAGTCGCCATTGGAACAATCCTCATAAGTAATAACGGGCGGCACTTTAGCAGTTTAAGCCGCCAATTGCCCGACTCTCTGGGCGCAACGCGTTACCGCCGGTAAAAAAATAGCGGATTAGAAGGCGCGGGCACGGCACAAGCCGCTACACCTTGGGGCATAATGCCGACACTTTCATGACCACTGAGGGAAATTATCTTCATGCCCTCGTCTTTTTTCCCCTCGGCTGTAGGGTTTTATTTCAGATGATCAAATCTTTGCGTCCACTGCTGCTGGCCAGTCTTCTTCTCCCGCTGGCCCTCCCCGTTTCCGCCGCCACCATCAACACCGCGCTGTCGCCCAACGTCGAAAAAGCCCTCAAGGCCAGCAAGCTGCAGGACAACGCCCTGTCGCTGGTGATGATCCCGCTCAACGGCCCTGGCACCCCGACCATTTTCAACGCTGACGTCTCGGTCAACCCGGCGTCCACCATGAAACTGGTGACCACCTATGCAGCGCTGGAAATGCTCGGCCCGAACCACCAGTGGAAAACCGAGTTCTACACCGACGGCACCCTCAGTGGCGGCATTCTCAACGGCAACCTCTACCTCAAGGGTGGCGGCGATCCGAAGCTGAACATGGAAAAACTCTGGCTGCTGATGCGCGATCTGCGGGCCAACGGCGTGACGCAAGTCACCGGCGACCTGGTGCTGGATCGTGGCTTCTTCGTGCAACCGCAACTGCCGGAGTTCAACGATGACGGCAATGACGAGAACAAACCGTTCCTGGTCAAACCCGATTCGCTGCTGGTCAACCTCAAGGCCCTGCGCTTCGTCGCGCGCAACGACAACGGCCGGGTGCTGATCTCGGTAGAGCCGCCGATTGCCAGCATCCGCATCGAAAACCAGGTCAAGGCCGTCAACGGCAAGCAATGCACCGGTGGCGTGCGTTACAACCCGGTGACCCAGGCCGACGGCAGCGTCACCGTGACCGTCGGCGGGCAGTTGGGCGAAGGCTGCAGCTCGCAGACTTACCTGTCGCTGCTCGACCACGCAACGTACACCGCCGGTGCCGTCCGGGCGATCTGGAAGGAACTGGGCGGCAGCATTCAGGGCAAGGACGTTCTGGCGGCCACGCCGAAAGACGCCAAGGTCCTGGCTCGCGCCTTCTCGCCGGACCTGGCGGAAGTCATCCGCGACATCAATAAATACAGTAACAACACCATGGCGCAGCAGCTGTTCCTGAGCCTGGGCCAGAAATTCCGCACCGACGCCGACGCCGATGACGCCAAAGCGGCCCAGCGCGTGGTGCGTCAGTGGCTGGCGAAGAAAGGCATTACCGCGCCGCACCTGGTGATGGAAAACGGTTCCGGCCTGTCCCGCGCAGAACGCGTGAGCGCCCGTGAAATGGCGGCGATGCTGCAAGCCGCGTGGCATAGCCCGTACGCTGCCGAGTTCATCAGTTCGATGCCGATTGCCGGCACCGACGGCACCATGCGCAAACGCCTGAAGACCACCGCGATGCGCGGCGAAGCCCACGTCAAGACCGGCACCCTGAACACCGTGCGCGCGATCTCCGGCTTCAGCCGCGACGTCAATGGCAACACCTGGGCGGTGGTGGCGATCCTCAACGACAAGGCCCCGTTTGGCGCATCGTCGGTGCTGGATCAGGTGCTGCTGGACCTGTATCGCCAGCCGAAACTGCCGGATACCGCTTCAGTGTTGTAAGCACACCTCAAATCCAATGTGGGAGCTAGCCTGCTAGCTCCCACAGGGGGTTGTGTGTAGCCCCGACTTAACCCAACTCGCCCTGAACCCGATCCCGTCCCGCCTGTTTCGCCGCATACACCCCCGAGTCCGCCCGCAGCAGCAGCGCATCCGCGCCCTCGTCGACACGCCAACTGGCAATGCCGAAACTCGCTGTGACGACCCCGACATCGTCGATCGGTGAACTGCGCAAGCCCTGCCACAACTCCAGCGCCAGCCCATAGGCTTGTTCGCCATCGATGTCCGGGCAGAGCACCATGAACTCTTCACCGCCCAGGCGACAGAACACATCGGTGCGACGCAGGCGATTGCCGATGCGCTCGCACACCGCCTGCAACACCCGATCGCCCACGGCATGACCATGCTGGTCATTGATGCGTTTGAAATGGTCGATGTCGAGCATGATCACCGACAACTCGCCGCCACCGCGCTCCACACGAACCATCTCGGTGGTCAGGCGTTCCTGGAAGTAGCGCCGGTTGTGGATCCCGGTCAGCGAGTCGGTGATCGACAGCGCCCGCAGCTCTTCTTCGACGCGCTTGAGGTCGGAGATGTCCGAGATGTAACCATGCCAGAGCACGCCGCCGCCGGGCAGTTCCTCCGGGGTCGCTTCGCCACGAACCCAGCGCACCCCCCGCGCTGGCAACTGCACACGGTATTCTTCGCGCCAAGGGCTGAGCGTGTCCGCCGACGCCCGGATCGAGGCGCGGACCCGGGTGGTGTCCTGGGGGTGAATCCGGGTGAAAATCGCTTCGGCGTTGAGCAACAAGACGTCCGGCTCGAGCTCGTAGATATCGCGGATGCCGTCGCTGGCGTAGATCACACTGAAGCGCCCGTCGAATTCCATCTTGAACTGGTAAATCCCGCCGGGCACATGGGCGCTGAGTTTCTTCAAGAGCAAATCCCGTGCTGCAAGCGCTTCGTACACGCGCTTGCGCTCGGTGACGTCGATGCAGATCGCCAGGTGCCCGACCCACAAACCTTGCTCGTCGAGCACCGGGGTCGCCAGCATGTTCACCGTCAAATGGCTGCCATCGCCACGCACCAGCGTCCACTCCCGCGCCTCGTGACCGCCCTCCTCGCCGCCCTCGACCAACATCGCCTGGCAGGTCGGAATCGGTTTGCCATAACGTGCACTCAACTCGGCCGAACGCGCGGCAAGTTCCCGGGGCAGGTGCAGGTTTTCCAGGGTCATGTGCCCCACCACTTCCACGCTTGAGTAGCCGAGCATCTGCTCCGCCCCGGCGTTGAACGTGCTGATGACGCCGCGCAGGTCGGTGGCGATGATCGCCACCTGGGTCGCGGCATTCAATACGCCACGCAGTTGACCATGGGTACCGCGCAGCTCCTGCTCTCGGGCACGCAACTCCTGGGTCCGCTGCTCGACCATTTTCAGCGCGCGTTGCCGCTGACTGACCAACACATAAAGCAGCGAGCTGAGCAGCAGACTGAGCAAACCACCCAGCACCACCAGGCTGCTGACCGAAGAGTGGTTGGCTTGCAGGAAAGCCTCGCTGGGCTGGATGTCGACCTGATAGTCATGGTCGGCCAGCCGCAGCAGCCGGGTCGCGGACAACTCACTGACGGCAGGGCCGTTGGGCGATTCGTAAAGCACTTCGTGCTGTTCTTCGATGGACAGGTCGAGGATTCGCACTGACAGATAATCACGACCCGCTTCCGGCAAGCCATCGGCCAGCAACTGCCGCATGCTGATCACCGCCATCACATAACCGTAAGGTTTCGTGTCTGGACTTTTGCGTGGCATGACCGGCGCCACCAACAACACGCCCCGCGCATAAGCCGGCTCGATAGCGACAAGATGCATCGGCTGCGACACCGCCATCTGGCCATGCTGGTCCGCCCGGTCCAGGGTGGCACGGCGCAGGGGCTGCGCGGCAAGGTCGTAACCCAACGGTGAGCCGAGCTTGCTCTGGGTCTGGCTGTACAGCACCGCGACATACTCATCGCGCTCCGCCGCCAATTGCAGCTGACCGTCGGCATTGAGCTCACGAATGTTGAAATCGGGTACCCCCTCTTTCCGCACCCGACGCTCAAACTCCGCCCGCTCGGCACGACTGACCCGCAGGGCGAACGAATAGGCCTGAGTCCGGTGCAGCAAAGGTTGGGTGTAACCGTCGAATTCCTCGCGGGCAACCGAATCGGAATTGACAAAGAACCGGCGCAGGCCATCGAGGCGCTGCTCCTGATCTTCGAAGCGTTCTTCGATACGGCTATAACGTTCACTGGCCAGCAGTTGGAAACGTTGCCGTAATTGTTGGTGAAACAGATTCAGGGTAGACCAGGCGAGCAACCCGGTGAGAACCCCGCCGACGACCAATACAAACAGCGCGACCAGCCAGGCCGAGACGTCTTCACTGATAAAACCCAGGATCTTTGGGCGCACGGCGTGCAACGACATAGAGGCAACTCAAAACGCCAGGTGCCGGAAAAGCCCATTGGCCATGCGATGAGTTATAGCTATTAGCCATCAATTTGACCAGCACTGAAAGAAGCCAAGAGCCTTTAAAAATCAAGGCTCTGTGGATCCAATGCAAAAAACTGTCAACGCGCAGTGATTTTCCAGGCCCGGTGGATCTTGCCGTTGCGGGCGAAGTCCGGATCGATGGTCTGGGTCGTGATCTCCTCGACCGCGTAACGCTCGGTGAGGTTTTCCTCGAGCGCGAACTTGCGGAAGTTGTTGGAGAAGTACAACACGCCACCCGGCGCCAGTCGCGCCATGGCCAGGTCGATCAACTGCACCTGATCGCGCTGCACGTCGAAGATCCCTTCCATGCGCTTGGAGTTGGAGAAGGTCGGCGGGTCGATGAAGATCAGGTCGAACTCGTCACGGCAGGCATCCAGCCAGACCATCACGTCGCTCTGCTCCAGACGGTTCTTGTCGGAGAAACCGTTCAGCGACAGGTTGCGACGCGCCCAGTCGAGGTAGGTTTTCGACAAGTCGACGCTGGTGGTGCTGCGCGCGCCGCCCTTGGCTGCGTGGACGCTGGCCGTCGCGGTGTAGCAATACAGATTGAGGAAGCGCTTGCCGGCCGCCTCTTTCTGGATGCGCATGCGCATTGGTCGGTGGTCGAGGAACAGCCCGGTGTCGAGGTAGTCGGTGAGGTTCACCAGCAGCTTCACGCCGCCTTCGTTGACCTCGACGAATTTGCCTTGCGCCGCCTGGCGTTCGTACTGCTTGGTGCCGCTCTGACGCTCGCGACGCTTGACCACTACGCGGTTCTTGTCGATGTTCAACGCCTGGGGAATCGCTGCCAGTGCATCGAACATACGCGCCGAGGCTTTTTCCGGGTCGATGGATTTCGGCGCGGCGTATTCCTGGACGTGGACCCAATCCTGATACAGGTCGATGGCCATCGAGTATTCCGGCATGTCGGCATCGTAGACGCGGTAGCAGTCGATGCCTTCACGCTTGACCCACTTGCCCAGCGCCTTGAGGTTCTTTTGCAGACGGTTGGCAAACATCTGCCCGCCTTCGCTCAAACGCGGTTGCTCGATCACCGGAGCGGGTGCCGCGGCCGGTTTGATCGGGTTACCGTTTTTGTTGTACTGGCGTTCCTGCGGCTCGTTCGGTGCCTGATCGTATTCCGCCTGTTCGCGCTCGACCTGACGCTGCTCCGGGGTGCGGCGCTCGCCGGTGACGAACTGATCCGGCGTGACCTTGATCAGCAGCAGCTTGCACGGCAGCGCGCCGTTCCAGAACGAATACTGTTTGTGGCTGCGGATGCCCATGCGCTTGCCCAGGTCCGGCGCGCCGGTGAACACCGCCGCTTCCCAGTTCAGGCAGGCCTGACGCAGACGCTCGCCGAGGTTCTGGTAGAGGTAGAGCAAGCTCGCCTCGTCGCCCAGACGCTCGCCGTACGGTGGGTTGCAGATCACCAGGCCTTTCTGGTTCTGGTCCGGACGCGGCTCGAAGGTACCGACTTCGCCCTGGTAGATCTTGATCCACTCGCTCAGGCCGGCACGCTCGACGTTGTTGCGGCCCGGTTGAATCAGGCGCGGGTCGGCTTCGTAGCCACGAATCCACAGCGGTGGCTTGGCCAGACCGGCCGCAGCGCGCTCGGTGGCTTCTTCGTGAAGCTTTTTCCACAGCGCCGGCACGTGGCCAAGCCACGCGGTGAAACCCCACTGCTCGCGACGCAGGTTCGGTGCCATATCGGCGGCGATCATCGCCGCTTCGACGAGGAACGTACCGACACCGCACATCGGGTCAGCCAGCGCGCCGCCGTCGGCAGCAATGCGCGGCCAGCCGGAACGGATCAGGATGGCAGCCGCGAGGTTTTCCTTCAGCGGCGCCGCGCCTTGCTGCAGGCGGTAACCGCGCTGGTGCAGGCTGTGGCCGGAGAGGTCGAGGGACAGGATCGCTTCGCCACGGTCCAGGCGCAGGTGAATGCGCAGGTCCGGGTTGAGTTTGTCGATGGACGGACGGTCGCCCTGCGGGGTACGCAGTTTGTCGACGATGGCGTCTTTGACTTTCAGGGCGCCGAAGTGCGTGTTATCGATGCCCGAACCGTGACCGCTGAACTCGACGGCCAGGGTGCCGTCGTTGAGCATGTGGTCTTGCCACTCGATATCGAGCACGCCGTGATACAGGTCTTCGGCGTCCTTCATCGGGAAACGCTTGAGCACCAGCAGCACCCGGTTCGCCAGACGCGACCACAGGCACAGGCGATAAGCGGTTTCCATGGTCGCCATGCCGCGCACGGCAGAGGTGTGCTCACGCGCTTCTTCAAGGCCAAGCCCGACGGCTTCCTCGATGAGCAGGCCTTCGAGGCCTTTGGGGCAAGTGAGGAAGATTTCGAATTGATCGGACATTGGAATTTCAGAGCCTTTGGCTAAGTGAACCGACAACGCATTGCCGGCCCGGTTTTCAATCAGGCGCTTTTCTAAAAGAGCGCCCGCGTGGCACGAAGGTGTGCCGTCCCACCCGTGCTGCTCAGGTTAGAAGAGCTTAGATGCACGGGCAGATAAAAAAGTTGATGCAACAAAATGTCATAACTCGACCCTTCGTCGAATAATGCCCGAGACCAACGCGAGGCATTCTCACTAAAGGATTAACCCCATCATCCTGCGGGGGGCCGATCATACAGGGCTTTGGCTAATAAACACGGGACAAACATCGTGTTACTTATGGCCATAGCATCTTTATGGTTACGTCCTTATGACAAAACGATCATTCCCTCGATGTGACGCATTGGTTAGAACTCAATACAGGTTGGCGCCACAACGGACGTCAACACCTTGGCTCGCCACGCCGGCAGCGAGCCCCCCAACGGCAGACATTTCTGCCAGACCTCGATTGAGGTCAACGCGATACATACAGTCAACAAGTGAGGGCAACACCCTATGAGAAGACTTAAGCGTGATCCGTTGGAAAGAGCATTTTTGCGCGGATATCAATATGGCGTTGGTGGCAAATCCCGTGAGCTTTGCCCATTTACTCTACCGTCAGTACGCCAAGCCTGGATTAACGGCTGGCGAGAAGGACGCGGCGACAACTGGGACGGTATGACCGGCACTGCGGGAATCCATAGACTCAACGAACTTCACGCCGTCGGCTAACACAGGGCACACACTCCGACACGACAACCTGATTACGTAACGACTTACCACGCACGCCCCATCCGGGCGGCGGGCTTCGGCCCAGGGGCTCCTTCAAGGGGCCCTTTTTTATGCCTGCTCTTCGGCCAGACACAACCCCTGTAGGAGCCGGCTTGCCGGCGATGGCGTCCTATCAGGCGATACATGTGTCGCTGACCCACCGCCATCGCCGGCAAACGGAACGCCGCCCGGCCGCTCCTACAGATACGGGGTTTAGCGCAGGGCGGCGATGGCGTCCACGGACTCGCGAATCAGCGCCGGGCCTTTGTAGATGAAGCCGGAATAGAGCTGCACCAGGCTCGCACCCGCCGCAATTTTCTCGGCGGCATGCTTGCCTTCGGTGATGCCGCCCACGGCGATGATCGGCAAACGACCCGCCAACTCGGCCGCCAGCACCTTCACGGTGTGGGTGCTCTTGTCACGAACCGGCGCCCCGGACAGACCGCCCGCCTCGTCACCGTATTCCATGCCTTCGACGCCAACGCGGCTCAGGGTGGTGTTGGTGGCGATCACCGCGTCCATCCCGGTTTCGATCAGCGCTTGAGCGACTTGCGCGGTTTCTTCGTCGGTCATGTCCGGTGCGATCTTGATCGCCAACGGAACATGCTTGCCGTGACGCAACGCCAGCTCGGCACGACGAGTCGCCAGGTCAGCCAGCAATTGCTTGAGCGAATCACCGAACTGCAGGCTGCGCAGGCCTGGGGTGTTCGGCGAGCTGACGTTGACCGTCACATAGCTGGCGTGGGCATAGACCTTGTCCAGGCAGATCAGGTAGTCGTCGACCGCACGCTCGACCGGGGTATCGAAGTTCTTGCCGATGTTGATGCCCAGCACGCCCTTGTACTTGGCCGCAGCCACGCGGGCCAGCAGGTGATCGACGCCGAGGTTGTTGAAGCCCATGCGGTTGATGATCGCTTCAGCTTCCGGCAAACGGAAAATCCGTGGCTTCGGATTGCCCGGCTGTGGACGCGGCGTGATGGTGCCGATTTCGACAAAACCAAAACCCAACTGGGCAAAACCATCGATGGCCGCGCCATTCTTGTCCAGACCGGCCGCCAGACCCACCGGGTTCGGGAAGTCCAGGCCCATGACGCTTACCGGCATTTTTGCCGGCGCCTTGCACAGCAAGCCGTTGAGGCCCAAACGCCCGCCCGCGCCGATCAGGTCCAGGGACAGATCGTGGGAGGTTTCCGGGGAAAGTTTGAACAACAGCTGACGGGCCAGGGTGTACATGGGCGGCGTTGACTCGAATGGCGGCGAAATGAGGCGGCGATTATAGCCGGGCATCGGGGTCGCAAGCGAGGCGCGCGACAAAATCAGCAAGCGATGGCATATGCCTTGCACCAACACAGGCATCAGCACTCATGCCAACGACGGGATGAGTGGAAGGACAATGGCGTCGTCACCCGGCTTTGCTTGCGCGAAGGCCTGGGACGACGTTTTTTTTGGAAGGTGTTTTGCCATGAATGAAACCACAGCGGGCCCACTGGCCTGGGTCAACGGCAGCGATGCCCCGGAAAAGACCGACATCAACCTCGGTTTCATGGCCTTGAGCGATTGCGCCTCGGTGGTGGTCGCCGCCACTCAGGGCTTCGCCCAGCCCTATGGCCTGACCTTGAATCTCAAGCGCCAGTCTTCCTGGGCCAACCTGCGGGACAAACTGGTCAGCGGCGAACTCGATGCCGCCCACAGCCTGTACGGTTTGATCTACGCCGTGCACCTGGGCATCGGCGGCGTAGCGCCGACCGAGATGGCGGTGCTCATGGGCCTGAACCAGAACGGCCAGAGCATCAACCTTTCCCACGGCTTGCAGGCGTTGGGCGTGACCGGTCCTGAAGCACTGGACCGCCACGTGCACCAAACTCGCCCAAAACTCACCTTCGCCCAGACTTTTCCGACCGGCACCCACGCCATGTGGCTGTATTACTGGCTGGCGAGCCAGGGCATTCATCCGCTGCATGACGTCGACAGTGTGGTGGTGCCACCACCGCAAATGGTCGCGCACCTGCAAGCCGGGCGAATCGACGGCTTCTGCGTCGGTGAACCCTGGTCCGCCAGCGCCGTGAAACACAATCTCGGCTTCACCATGGCAACGACCCAGACCATCTGGCCCGATCATCCGGAAAAAGTCCTCGGCTGCACCCGCGCCTTCGTCGAGCAATACCCCAACACCGCACGGGCGCTGGTGAAGGCGATTCTGGAGGCCAGCCGCTTCATTGAAGAAAGCGTCGAGAATCGCCGCAGCACCGCGCAGTTGCTGAGCGCCCCCCAATACCTGGACGCGCCGCTCGACTGCATCGAACCGCGCCTGCTCGGCGACTACGCCGACGGCCTCGGCAACCGCTGGCAAGACCTGCACGCGCTGCGCTTCCATGGCGCTGGCGAGGTCAATCAGCCTTATCTGTCCGATGGCATGTGGTTCATGACCCAGTTCCGTCGTTGGGGTTTGCTGCGCGACGACCCGGACTACCTCGCCGTGGCCCGTCAGGTCCAGCAACTAGACTTGTATCGAGAGGCAGCCAGCGCGGTCGATGTCGATTCTTCGGCCAGGGAAATGCGCAGCAGCCAGTTGATCGACGGCAAAATCTGGGACGGCTCGGACCCGGCCGGATATGCCCGCAGCTTCAAACTGCACGCCATGAGCGACAGCTCGCCCCTACTCGCCAGCCGCTGACAGGAGACTACGAACATGCTGCGTATCCTGCTGATCAACGACACCGCGAAGAAAGTCGGCCGCTTGAAGGCCGCCCTGACCGAAGCCGGATTCGAGGTCATCGACGAGTCCGGCCTGACCATCGACCTGCCCGCGCGCGTCGAAACGGTGCGTCCGGATGTGATTTTGATCGATACCGAGTCACCGAGCCGCGATGTGATGGAGCAAGTGGTGCTGGTGAGTCGAGACCAGCCACGGCCGATTGTGATGTTTACCGACGAACATGACCCCGACGTGATGCGTCAGGCGATCAAGTCCGGGGTCAGCGCCTACATCGTCGAAGGCATCCACGCACAGCGCTTGCAGCCGATTCTCGACGTGGCCATGGCACGCTTCGAAAGCGACCAGGCCCTGCGCGCGCAACTGCACGCCCGCGACCAGCAACTGGCCGAGCGCAAGCGCATCGAGCTGGCCAAGGGGCTGCTGATGAAGATGAAGGACTGCAACGAAGAAGAGGCCTACACGCTGATGCGCCGCCAGGCCATGAGCCGGCAGCAGAAGCTGATTCAGGTGGCGGAGCAGATCATTGCGATGAGTGAGCTGCTCGGCTGAAGGACGCCTTCGCGGGCAAGCCTCGCTCCTACAGAGGAATTGCGTTCGAACTGTAGGAGCGAGGCTTGCCCGCGAAAGGGTCGACCCGGTCTCGGACTGTTGGCACAAATCTCGCTAAGCAATCACTACAGGTAACCAACGGCGGTTGCCCCACCTACGACAAAGACGTCGCTCACCTCATTTGCCCATGGCGAATCGGGTGGCGGCGTTTTTTTGTTTTGGCCCCACAGACCGGGGCCGGTGGTGCGGCCGTTGCGGCCCCCCACCTGCAAGCTCATGACTCCTTCTCGAGACGACTCACAGCTGAGGTGCGCGATGAATTCAAGCTTCTGGAAATCCGGCCATACCCCGACCCTGTTCGCGGCCTTCCTCTATTTCGACCTGAGCTTCATGGTCTGGTACCTGCTCGGCCCTCTGGCGGTGCAGATTGCCGCCGACCTGCACCTGACCACCCAACAACGCGGGCTGGTGGTGGCCACGCCGATTCTGGCCGGGGCCGTACTGCGCTTTATCATGGGCATGCTGGCGGATCGCCTGTCGCCAAAAACCGCCGGGCTGATCGGCCAGGTGATCGTCATCTGCGCCCTGTTCGTCGCCTGGAAGCACGGCATCCAAAGTTACGAACAAGCGCTGCTTCTGGGCCTGTTCCTCGGCATGGCGGGCGCGTCGTTCGCCGTGGCCCTGCCGCTGGCGTCGCAGTGGTATCCGCCGCAGCATCAAGGCAAGGCCATGGGCATCGCCGGGGCCGGTAACTCGGGCACCGTGCTGGCCGCGCTGATCGCTCCAGTGCTGGCCGCCGCGTTCGGCTGGAGCAACGTGTTCGGCTTCGCGCTGATCCCGCTGATCCTGACCATCATCGTCTTCGCCTGGCTGGCCAAAAACGCCCCTGAGCGGCCGAAAGCCAAGTCGGTGTCCGACTACTTCAAAGCCCTGGGTGACCGCGACAGCTGGTGGTTCATGTTTTTCTACAGCGTGACCTTTGGCGGCTTCATCGGCCTGGCCAGCGCCCTGCCCGGCTACTTCAACGACCAATACGGCCTGAGCCCGGTGACTGCCGGTTACTACACGGCGGCCTGCGTGTTTGGCGGCAGCTTGATGCGTCCTCTGGGCGGCGCATTGGCCGATCGCTTCGGCGGGATTCGTACATTGCTGGCGATGTACACGGTGGCGGCGATCTGCATTGCGGCGGTGGGTTTCAACTTGCCGAGTTCCTACGCGGCGCTGGCACTTTTCGTCTGCACGATGCTCGGCCTGGGTGCCGGTAACGGCGCGGTTTTCCAATTGGTCCCGCAACGTTTTCGTCGCGAAATCGGTGTAATGACCGGTTTGATCGGCATGGCCGGTGGTATCGGCGGCTTCGCCCTCGCGGCAGGCATGGGCGCGATCAAGCAAAGCACCGGCAGTTATCAACTGGCGCTGTGGTTGTTCGCCAGCCTCGGCGTCCTCGCCTGGTTCGGCCTGCACGGTGTGAAGCGTCGCTGGAGAACCACTTGGGGTTCGGCGGCCGTCACTGCTGCGCGGGTGTGAGGGCTGAATGAGCCTGCAACTGAGTTTTGCCGAAGCCAGCGCCATCGGTCCGCGCGAGGAGAACCAGGACGCCCTGCGCCTGGTGACGCCGGCCCCGGCGCTGGCGGCGAGCAAGGGCTACCTGTTCGCCATCGCCGACGGCGTCAGCCAGTGCGCCGATGGCGGCCTCGCGGCACGTTCGACCTTGCAGGCGCTGGCGCTGGACTACTACGCCACCCCGGAAACCTGGGGTGTCGCCCAGGCACTGGATCGTTTGCTGCTGGCGCAAAATCGCTGGTTGCAGGCCAATGGCGGTGGGCAACCGCTGCTGACCACGGTCAGTGCCTTGGTCGTGCGCGGCAGGCGTTTTACCTTGGCGCATGTCGGGGACTGCAGGGTTTATCGCTGGCACGCCGATCAATTGCAGCGGGTCACGGAGGACCACGTCTGGGATCAACCGGGCATGCAGCATGTGCTCAAACGGGCGCTCGGCCTCGATCAGCATCTGGTGCTGGATTTTCTCGATGGCGAACTGCGGCTGAATGAGCATTTCGTGCTGCTCAGCGATGGCATCTGGGCCGTACTGGGCGACACCGCGATTGCGGCGATTCTGCGCGATCAACCGGATCTGCACAGCGCCGCGCAAACCCTGGTGAATGCGGCGCATCTGGCGGGCAGTCAGGACAACGCCAGCGCGTTATTGGTGCGGGTCGACGCCCTCGGTGAAACGAGCATCGGCGATGCGTTGATTCATGTGCAGCAATGGCCACTGCCGCCAGCGCTGAAACCGGGCCAGACGTTTGAGGGCTGGCACGTCGAAGGAATACTCGGCCAAAGCCAGCAGTCGCTGCTCTATCGGGTGCGCGACGCTCAGCAACAACCCTGGCTGCTGAAAACCCTGCCCGGCGCGTTGCGCGACGATCACCTGGCCGGGCAAGCCTTGCTGTCGGAGGAATGGTTTCTCAAGCGCGTGGCCGGTCGGCATTTCCCTGAAGTCCATGCCGCCAGTCAGCGTCAGCATTTGTACTACGTGATGCGTGAATATTCCGGCTCGACTTTGGCGCAACTGGCCGAGCGAACCACAACGCTGCCGCTGGCCCAATGGCAGGATCTGGCGGAACGTTTGCTGCGGGCGGTCGGGATGTTGCATCGACGGCAGATTCTGCATCGCGACATCAAACCGGAGAATCTGCTGCTGGGGGATGACGGCGAGCTGCGGTTGCTGGATTTCGGCCTGGCCTACTGCCCCGGCCTGTCTGAAGATCAGGCATCGACCCTGCCCGGAACACCCAGTTACATTGCGCCGGAAGCTTTTCGCGGTGACGCGCCGAGCCCGCAACAGGATCTGTATGCGGCCGGCGTGACCTTGTATTTCCTGCTCACCGGGCATTATCCCTACGGCGAAATCGAAGCGTTCCAGCGTCCACGGTTTGGTGTACCGGTCAGCGCCAGTCGCTACCGCCCGGACCTGCCCGAGTGGATCGCACAAAGCCTGGAACGCGCGGTGGCGGCGGACCCGGCAGAGCGATTCGAAACTGCGGAAGAATGGTTATTGGTGCTGGAACAGGGTGAACGACGCAGTTTGAGCGTACGGCCCCGGCCGCTGCTGGAACGCGAGCCGGTGAAGGTCTGGCGGACGTTGGCGTTGGTGGCGCTGCTGGTGAATGTGGTGCTGCTGGTTTTGCTGTTTCGCGGCTAGACCGAGTCGCGCCTTTCGCGAGCAAGCTTCGCTCCTACAGGTTGCGGGTTGATCGACCTGTAGGAGCCGAGCTTGCTCGCGAAGGCGGACTGACAACCAACACAAATCCATCAGCAACCCGCTCCATTAGCGGGCACCACGCTTCGATTCGGTGCAGAAGCCCCCTTTGATTAAGCACTCCGAGCCAACAAAACCGGGTGTAGGTCAACTTGGCACAACCACTGCATTACCTCTCTCAACAGACATAAAGCCCAGCCTTCAACGACGAAGGATGCGCTTCCCGAGAGAACGGGACCAGGACAAAGGCGTCCTCGCTAGGCAACTAGCGGGACGCCTTTTTTTGTTTGCGCAAAATTTGTCGAGCACGACCTGAACGCCCTGTCGAGGCGGGTCCGAGCTCCCCGGAGAACCTGATGAAAAAACTAAAACTGGTGATGATCGGCAACGGCATGGCCGGGGTTCGCACCCTGGAAGAGCTGCTCAAGCTGAGCAACGAGCTGTACGACATCACGGTCTTCGGTGCCGAACCCCATACCAACTACAACCGCATCCTGCTGTCGCCGGTACTGGCCGGCGAGCAAACCTTCGAAGAGATCGCGCTCAACGACCTGGACTGGTACCTGGACAACAACATCAAGTTGCTGCTCAACCGCAGAGTCGTAGAGATCGACCGGATCAAACGTCGGGTCATCGCCGACGACGGCACCGAGGCCGAATACGACCGCCTACTGATTGCCACCGGCTCGACCCCGTTCATCCTGCCGATCCCGGGCAACACGTTGCACGGCGTGATCGGCTACCGCGACATCGCCGACACCCAAGCCATGATCAACACCGCAAAAACCCACAAGCACGCGGTGGTCATCGGTGGCGGCCTGCTCGGTCTGGAAGCGGCCAATGGCCTGATGCTGCGCGGCATGCACGTCACTGTGGTGCACAACGGTGAATGGCTGTTGGAGCGGCAACTGGACAGCGTCAGCGGCCGCTTGCTGCAAACCGCGCTTGAGGACCGTGGCCTGCACTTTCGCCTGTGCGAGCAAACCCAGGCCCTGCACGATGCCGGCAATGGCCGGGTCGGCTCGGTCGAGTTCAAGAACGGCGACCGCATCCCCGCCGACCTGGTGGTGATGGCCGCCGGCATCCGCCCTGCGACCGAACTCGCGGAACGCTCCGGGCTCCCGTGCAACCGCGGGATTCTGGTCAACGACACCCTGCAAACCTACGACCCACGGGTTTACGCCATCGGCGAATGCGCCAGCCATCGCGGTATCGCCTACGGCCTGGTGGCGCCGCTGTTCGAACAGGCCAAGGTCTGCGCCAACCATCTCGCACAGCTTGGCTTCGCCAGCTACAAAGGCTCGGTGACCTCGACCAAATTGAAAGTCACCGGCATCGACCTGTTCTCCGCCGGCGATTTCATGGGCGGCGAAGGCACCGAAACCATCACCCTTTCCGACCCTATCGGCGGGATCTACAAAAAACTGGTGATCAAGGATGACGTGCTGGTCGGGGCCTGCCTGTACGGCGACACGGCCGATGGCGGTTGGTATTTCCGGCAGATTCGCGAGAACCGGAATATCGACGAAATCCGCAATCACCTGATGTTTGGTGAAACCATGCGGGAAGCCAGCTGATGAACAGCCAGATCACCGCCTCCACCTGTTGCTACTGCGGGGTCGGCTGCGGCGTGCTGATCGAGCATGACGGCGAGCGCATCCTCGGCGTCAGCGGCGATCCGGCCCACCCGGCCAACTTCGGCAAGCTGTGCAGCAAGGGCTCGACCCTGCACTTGACCGGCGACCTCGCGGCCCGAGCGCTGTACCCGGAACTGCGCCTGGGCAAAGGCCTGGCCCGCAGCCGCACCGACTGGGACACCGCCCTCGATCACGCCGCCAGCGTGTTCGCCGAAACCATCGCCGAACATGGTCCGGACAGCGTGGCGTTTTACATCTCCGGGCAGTTACTGACCGAGGACTACTACAGTTTCAACAAACTGGCGCGAGCGTTGGTCGGCACCAACAACATCGACAGCAATTCGCGCCTGTGCATGTCATCGGCAGTGGTCGGCTACAAGCGCAGCCTCGGTGCCGACGCACCGCCATGCAGTTACGAAGACCTTGAGACAAGCGACTGCGTGATGATCGTCGGCAGTAACATGGCCTACGCCCACCCGGTCCTGTTTCGTCGCCTGGAAGAGGCCAAATCCCGCCGACCACAGATGAAAGTCATCGTCATCGACCCTCGTCGTACGGATACCTGCGACTTGGCTGACCTACATCTGGCGATTCTTCCCGGCACCGATGTCGCCTTGTTCCATGGGATTTTGTACCTGCTGCTGTGGGAAGGCTGGATCGACCGCGACTTCATCGAGACCCACACCGAAGGCCTGGCTGAACTGAAAAACCTGGTGCGCGACTACACGCCTCCAATGGTCTCGCAGCTGTGCGGGATCAGCGTTGAGCAACTGCAGCAATGCGCCGAGTGGGTCGGCACCTCGCCAAGCTTTCTGTCGCTGTGGTGCATGGGACTGAACCAGTCCACCGCCGGCAGTGCGAAAAACAGTGCGCTGATCAACCTGCACCTGGCCACCGGACAAATCGGCCGTCCCGGCGCAGGACCTTTCTCCCTGACCGGTCAGCCGAATGCCATGGGAGGTCGCGAAACCGGCAGCCTGTCGAACCTGCTGCCAGGCCATCGCGAAGCGGCCAATGCCGAGCATCGCGCAGAAGTCGCAGCCTACTGGGGCGTGGATCAACTGCCGGCAAACACCGGGCTCACAGCAATCGAATTGTTCGAGCAGGTTCGTAACGGAACCATCAAAGCCCTGTGGATCGCCTGCACCAACCCCGCGCAATCGATGCCGGACCAGAGCGCCGTGCGCGAGGCGCTGCAAGCCTGCCCGTTCGTGGTGTTGCAGGAAGCCTTTCGCACCACCGAAACCGCCGCGTTCGCCGATCTGCTGCTGCCTGCTGCCAGTTGGGGTGAAAAAGACGGCACGGTGACCAACTCCGAACGGCGGATTTCCCACGTTCGCCGGGCGATTGTCGCCCCCGGAGAAACGCGTTCCGACTGGGCAATTACAGTGGATTTCGCACAGCGCCTGGAAAAATACCTGCGTCCCGGACAACCCAGTCTGTTTGCGTTCGACACCCCGGCGCAGGTCTTCGATGAGTACAAACTCCTGACGCGCGACCGGGATCTGGACTTGTCCGGTATCAGTCATGAGCTGATTGATCGTCTCGGTCCACAGCAATGGCCGTTTCCCGCCGGCGCCCGTGAAGGTACGGCCCGACTGTATCGGGACGGAATTTTCCCGACCGCCAACGGGCGTGCCCGGTTCGTGGCCGATCCGTACCTTGCCGCCAAGGAACAGCGCGATGGGCAATTCCCGCTGACCCTGATCACCGGCCGCCTGCGCGATCAATGGCACGGCATGAGCCGCACCGGCACTGCCGCGCAGTTGTTCGGTCATGTCAGCGAAGCCGTGCTGAGCCTGCACCCGGATGAATTGCATCGCCATGGGCTGCAACCGGGAGAACTGGTCAGTTTGAAAAGCCGTCGCGGCGCGGTGATTGTCGCCGTCGGCAGCGATGACAGCGTGCGTCCGGGCCAGGCGTTTCTGCCGATGCACTGGGGCGACCGGTTCCTGAAGGGCGGGGTCAATGCGCTCACCCAACCGGCATTCGATCCGTTGTCGAAACAACCGGAACTCAAACACAGCGGCGTACGAATCGACCCCGTGCATTTGCCCTGGAACCTTTTCGTACTGATTGAGGGCGATGTTCAACAGCATTTTGAGACACTACGACCACTCTGTGAGGCGTTTTCCTACGTCAGCCTCAGCCTCACCGGTCGTGAGCGCCCTGCGCTGCTCATACGCGCTGCCAGCGCCACAGCGCCAGATCCGCAATTGTTATGCGAAATCGACCACTGCCTTGGGCTCAATGAAGGGCCGGTCCTGGCGTACGACGACCCACGGCGCGCCATCGGCAAACGGGTGCGGATCGAGCATGGCCGGATCACCGCGATTCGCCTGGCCGGTGAAACCCTGGCACAGCACTGGCTGCAGGACCTTTGGCAAGAAGGTCGCGCCGATGAACAACTGCGGCGCTGGCTGCTTGCACCACTGAGCGCACCACCGGGCAACGCCACCACATCGGTTGCCGGCACTAAAACCCTGTGCAACTGCAAAAACGTCAGCCAAGGCGCGGTCTGTGCCGGCATCCGTCGAGGCCTGGATTTGCAGGGGTTGAAACAGGAATTGGGCTGCGGCACGCAATGCGGCTCGTGCGTCCCGGAAATCAAGCGTTTGCTGGCCGCCACGGCGCAGCCGATCGCCGTCATCTCGTGAGGAAAACACTATGAACGCAAAAGTCTGGCTGGTGGGTGCGGGTCCTGGTGACCCGGAATTGCTGACCCTCAAAGCCGTCAGGGCGTTGAGCGAAGCGGATGTGGTGCTGATCGACGACCTGGTGAATGGCGCCGTGCTGGAACATTGCCCGCAGGCGCGGATCATTCCGGTGGGCAAGCGCGGTGGCTGTCGCTCGACGCCTCAGGCGTTCATTCATCGATTGATGCTGCGTTATGCCCGCCACGGTAAATGCGTGGTGCGGCTCAAGGGTGGCGATCCGTGCATTTTTGGGCGGGGCGGTGAAGAAGCGCAGTGGCTGCGCGAACGCGGGGTCGACGTGGAGCTGGTCAATGGCATCACCGCCGGGCTGGCCGGTGCGACGCAATGCGATATTCCGCTGACCCTGCGGGGCGTGGCGCGCGGCGTGACGCTGGTCACCGCCCACACTCAGGATGGCAGCAGCCTGAATTGGCAAGCCCTGGCGCAAAGTGGCACAACGCTGGTGGTGTACATGGGCGTGGCGAAGCTCAGTGAAATTCGCGAGCAGTTGCTGGCCGGAGGGATGGCGGCGGATACGCCGGTGGCGATGATTGAAAACGCTTCCCTGCCGCATCAACGGGAATGTCGGAGCGATCTGACAGCGATGGAGGAAGATGCCTGCGCCTTTGAGCTGAAAAGCCCGGCGATTCTGGTGATCGGTGCGGTGGCTGCACGCCATGAAACCTGTAGGAGCCAGCTCGCTGGCGAAGAATTTGAGATCACCGCAGGGTGTCAGGCTTAAAGCGTCATCGTTGACGACCATCGCCGGCAAGCCGGCTCCTACAGGGGGCCGGTGATTCGAAAACCCAAATCGCAGGCAAAGAAAAGCCCGGCCTAAGCCGGGCTTTTCTCAGAGCTGCGGGCTAATTACTTAGCTTGAGCTTCAACCTGCGCTTCTACGCGACGGTTTACAGCGCGGCCAGCGTCAGTTTTGTTGTCAGCAACTGGGCGGGATTCGCCGTAGCCAACAGACTGAACGCGGGACGATTCAACACCGTACTGGTTGGTCAGAACTTGCTTAACGGCGTTTGCACGACGCTCGGACAGTTTCTGGTTGTAAGCGTCAGGACCGACGTTGTCAGTGTGACCTTCAACAGTAGTGGTGGTGGATGGGTACTGCTTCATGAAGTCAGCCAGGTTCTTGATGTCGCCGTAGCTGTTGGTTTTAACAACAGATTTGTCGAAATCGAACTTAACGTCCAGCTCAACACGAACGACTTCGGCAACTGCTGGGCAGCCATCAGCGTCAACAGTTACGTTGGCTGGGGTGTCCGGGCACTTGTCAACGTTGTCGCAAACGCCATCGTTGTCGCTGTCGGAGCAGACTTCAGCTGGTGCTGGAACTGGAGCAGCTGCAGGCTTGGAGCCGCCACCGAAGTTCACACCGATACCGACGCTTGGAGCCCACTCGGTGTCACCTTGGTCGATGTTGTACTGAGCTTCAACGCCGGCACGGGCGTAGAAATTGTCAGTGAAGTACAGCTTGGCACCGCCGCCAACGTTGGCGAAGGTGGAACCGTTACGACCACCGCGATCGTTCTGACCGATGCTCTGATCGGAGAAGCCGGCCGAAACGTACGGACGCAGCATGTCGCCTGGGTTGTTGAAGTGGTACAGAGCGTCCAGGGCAGTGTTGGAGCCCTTGATGTTCTTGCCCGACTCGCTACGAACGTTGTGCACTTCGTCGTAGCCCAGACGCAGTTCAACGTCGTCGGTCAGGAAGTAACCAACCGAACCACCGAACAGGTTGCCGTCGTTTTTGAAATCGCGCTGGCTATCGTAATACTCTTTCTTTGCAAAGCCTTCGATTTCAACTGCGCCTTGGCCTTGTGCCAATGCGCCGAACGAAGTGGCCGCAATAAGAGAACCAATGGCCAAGCCCAAGGTGTTTTTCAGTTTCATCCGTTAAATCCCCATCTGGTGATTGTGAAGCAGTCCCGCAAACCGGGGGACAACTCGGCGGCAAGTCTATCAGAACTTGCCTACACGTAAGAGATATTTGCGCCGAACTAAGTTTCAGCAATGCCTGCAAATTTCTCACGCAATTTGTCTAGAGCGCGTTTGTAACGCATTTTTGTCGCACTCAAACCCATGTGCATGATGTCTGCGATCTCCTGAAACTCTAGCTCTGCGACAAATCGTAGCACCAGAATTTCACGGTCAATCGGGTTCACATACACTAGCCAGCGATCAAGCCCGCCCTTCTCCTCGGGTTTCGGCGCCTTTTCTTCAGACGCTTCCTCGAGGGGGTCCAGACTCAATGCGTCCATCAAGCGACGCTTTCGCCGTTCTTTCCGATACTGTGTGATGCACTCGTTGTACGTGATGCTATATAGCCATGTCTTGAACTTCGATTTACCTTCGAAGTTCTTCAAGCCATACAACACCTTCAACATCACTTCCTGACAGACATCGTCTGCATCGCGATCGTTCCCAAGATATCGTGCACAAACGTTAAATAATGTTCGTTGGTAACGGCGCATCAATTCTTCATAGGCGCGCGTTACGTGAAACAGCTCGGTATGCGAGCGCGCGACCAACTCCTCATCAGAGAGCTCGCGGGGGTCGTAGCGCGTGGAGAGCGATTGAGCTTTATTCAAAACAAGTCTGGCCGACAGTCAGGTCAATGTCCGCCGCAGCCCTTCAGGGCATTTTGCGGCGGCATACATTAGCAGGGTTTGCCGGGTTAGCGGCTACTCACATGCTGCTCCAGGAGAATCCGATTAGAGAGAGAGACTAGCTCACCCTCATCGGTCAGCAATGTGGTCTTAACCGTGCCGATCTCTTCGATCTGACCTTCGACCTCGCCAACACGCACTTGTTGCCCAACCTGATACAACTCACGCACATAGATTCCCGCAAGAATCTGACCGGCAATTTCCCGGCTTCCCAACCCCATGGCCAGCGCTACCGCCAGACCAACGGTAATCAAAACAATCACAATCACATGGTTGAGCAGGTCAGTCTTGACCTCCAACTGGCTGATTGCGACCGAAATACTGATGATAATCACCAGGCCCTGGGCAATTCGCCCCAGCCCGGCGGCGTAATCCAGCCCTACGCCCTCTGCCGCACCTCGCACCAGCCCATTGGCCAGTTGTGCCAGCAAAACACCTACCAGCAGCACCAGCGCGGCGCCAAACACTTTCGGCAAATACAGCGCAAGCATGTCCAGCGTAGCCGAAACTCGCTCAAGTCCAAGCGATTCTGCTGCAGAAACCAGAAAAATCAGCAAAACGAACCAATAGACAATTTTGCCTATCAGCGTCGAAATCGGCACTTGAAGGCCGGCCCGGGACAGCAATTTTGTCAGACCGGTGCCACCCATCAAGCGGTCGAGACCGAGCTTGGCGAGCAACTTGGACAGCAAAGTATCCAAAAGTTTCGCCACGACGAAACCCAACAGCAGCACGACCAGTGCGCCGAACAGGTTCGGAATGAAATTCGCAACCTTGGTCCATAACGCAGTCATTGCAGTGACGAGGCTCTGAGTCCAGAGATCAAGTTCCATATTCAATCAGCCTTATCAGCAGTGCGAACGGTAGGTTTACGGTGACGGGAAACCGGCGAGACGTGAGCCGATCCGTTGTTCAAGGCAATCATCAGCGCGGGCAACCAGCGGCCCAGCAGGCTGAACAGATCGCCGGCGCCGACCTGGCGGTTGGCGGTTTTCAGGACGCGCCCAAGACACGCATCGTCGTCGCGGGTGGACGGCGAAGCGTTCAGCATGTCACGCAAAGACTGTTCAAACGGATCGTGCATACGCACCTCTCGTGATGTCTGTGAAAGACGCGGTCAAATTTACCCGGGTCACATGGCGCATCGTCATACCCAGCGCAAACGTCGGAATAACCACCACTGCCCCAGTGCCACCGAGATCATCATCAGGCAGGCAATCAGGAAGCCATACGGGCTGGCAGAGAACGGAATACCGCCGACGTTGATACCCAAAAGACCGGTCAGAAAACTCATCGGCAAAAAGATTCCGGTGATGATCCCGAAGCGGTACATCGTGCGATTCATACGCACGCTCAAACGTCTGTCCTCGGCCTCGAGGACCAGCCCCACCCGCTCCCGGGTCAATTCCAGCTCTTCGAGATAGCGGGTCAGGCTGTTGTTCAATTCGTTCCAGTAGTCGCCGTCATCTTCGACAAACCAGGGTAGTTTTATCCGGGTCAGTTGTCCGAAAATATCCCGCTGCGGTGCCAGGAAACGTTTCAGCGCAGCAGCCCTGCGACGGATCTGCAAAATGGAGTCATGCTCGGGTGAATACCGTTCGTCGGCATCCAGTTTTTCTTCTTCCTCATCGACCACTTCCGAGAGGCAACTGACCAGATCCTGCACTTTGTTGGTGAGGTACTGGGCCATATAAAGGATCAGTTCGGAGGCGGTCTTCGGCCCCTTGCCTTCCGCGAGCTGCACCAGCAACTCGTCGGTGGCGCGCAATGGACGCAGGCGCAGGGAAATAACCCGCTGTGCCGAGGCGAAGATCCGCACCGAGACCATGTCTTCCGGCTCGGCCCCGGGGTTGAGGTTGACCCCACGCAAAAATAGCAGCAGTTCGCTGTCGGAAAGCTGTAGAAGACGCGGACGGGTGTTCTCTTCCAGCAGCAGATCACAGCTGAATTCGCTCAGACCGCTGGATTTGCGCAGCCAGGTCTGGGTTTGCGGGTGACTGCGATCCCAGTGCAGCCACAGGCTTTCATGGGCCTGAAGCTGCAAGTCATCGAGTTCAGTCCGGGCTATCGAACGCGCGCCGCCTTTACCATCCAGCACCAGGGCATGCACCAGCCCCCACTGCGCGTTTTCTTCCTCGAACATCCTCACCCCTTCGGTTGGCGCAACGCTTATTCAGGCATCTTCAGCGGGCTTGGCGAGATGATCACGCCATTATTGTCCGCATAAATGTATTCGCCTGGACGGAACGTCACACCGGCAAACGTCACCACAACGTTGAGGTCGCCAATGCCACGTTTGTCGGTTTTCATCGGGTGACTGGCCAGGGCCTGAACGCCCAGATCAGTCTGCGCGATGACATCGACGTCGCGGATGCACCCGTAGATCACCATCCCTTCCCAACCGTTTTTAGCGGCTTTCTCGGCGATCATGTCGCCCAGCAGCGCGCGACGCAGGGAACCGCCACCATCGACCACCAACACCTTGCCATTACCCTTGAGTTCGGCTTGCTCCTTGACCAGCGAGTTGTCTTCGAAGCACTTGATGGTCACGATTTCGCCGCCGAAGGAATCACGGCCGCCGAAATTGCTGAACATCGGTTCCAGCACCTGCACCAGTTCCGGATAGGCGTCGCACAGGTCAGGCGTGAGGTAATGGTTCATCGAGAAACTCCTGTAAAGAGGAAGACAATCGAGGATGTCGCAAAGTGACCAGAAAAGCTCAATGCGTCATATCTTAGCCGCAAGCCGATCAGAGCGGAATGCCCTTGATAGAGCATCGGGCTCAGACTGCCGAGGCCAAATCCGCTTTTTCACCGAGCAAAGGCGTGTGCTGGTCCGACAGCCAACGCGCCACCAACGGCCAGACTTCGGCTTGAGCGGCTTTGCTGACCAACATTTCCACGTGACCAAAATTGTCGCCAAAGCCCTGCTCACGGCCAAGGTTGATGAATTGCTTGTGCTCTGAACCGATCTGATCAAACAACTTGCGGCACGCCCACGCTGGATCCTGATGATCGCTGACGGCACTCACAGCCAACACCGGGCTCTGAACGTCAGCCAATCCGGCCCACCAATCCTTGTCGGCATCACCAAAACGCCCGAACAGGCCATACCAGCGCATGCTTTCCAGGGCCAGGCCAATCGGCTCGTCCTCCGGGCCGCGCTTGAGCCGTGAACCGGACAGTTGGGCGAAACGCTTGAGAATGAAGCGCCCGCTCCACTCCACCGGCGGAATTTTCAACGGCCAATAGGTGCGGCTGACTTGCGTACCGAAGAATGCCGCAGACGCGACGACCGGTTCACCGATGTACCCGCCACCCAAGGCTGCCGCCAGGGTAATGCCACCCAGCGAGTGACCGATCCAGTGCGGAACCTGGCCGCTCTGCTCGCGCACGAACGCGCCAATGGCCGGCAGATCGTAACGAGCGTAGTCGGCGACGCGGTTCTTGCGATAGTTCTGATTGCGCTGGGACAGGCCATGACCGCGCATTTCCGCGATCCACACATCGAATCCCAGACGCGCCAGATAGGCGCCCAGCCCCAGACCTTTAGGGGAGAACCAGAAGCGCCGATTGGAAAAACTGCCGTGCAACAGAATCACCGGCACACCACCGTGCGCGGGTGCGTCTGCCATGCCCAGACGGGTCACGGCCAGCTCCACGGTGCCGTCAGGGCTGTTGCCGGGTTTCAAACGATAGACGTCTTCGCTCAGATCACCGCGCCGCTCGGCGCTGATCAGGGCGACAGGAAATAGGTTGCTGCTGCTTTGCATAGTCTCTTGCACAAAAAAGGGCGGCATCCAGAGGAGCCCGCCCTACTTCAATCTCTTAAAACGGCCACCCCCTGTAGGAGCACAGCTTGCTGGCGATGGCGATTTTGAAGACGCCATCGCGGGCAAGCCTTGCTCCTACAGTGAGCGAGCCGTTCCCACACCATCAAGCCGAAGCTTGACCTTCAGCCAGGAAGAACCAGGTTTCCAGTACGGAATCGGGGTTCAACGAAACGCTTTCGATGCCCTGCTCCATCAGCCACTTGGCCAGATCAGGGTGGTCCGAAGGACCCTGACCGCAGATACCGATGTACTTGCCCGCCTTGTTGCACGCAGCAATGGCGTTCGCCAGCAGCTTCTTGACCGCAGGGTTACGCTCGTCGAACAGGTGAGCGATGATCCCGGAGTCACGGTCCAGGCCCAGCGTCAGCTGAGTCAGGTCGTTGGAGCCGATGGAGAAACCGTCGAAGAACTCAAGGAATTCTTCCGCCAGAATCGCGTTGGACGGCAGTTCGCACATCATGATCACGCGCAGACCGTTGTCGCCACGGGCCAGACCGTTTTCGGCCAGCAGGTCGACAACCTGGCTCGCTTCGCCCAGGGTACGGACGAACGGCACCATGATCTCAACGTTGGTCAGGCCCATCTCGTTGCGCACGCGCTTGAGGGCGCGGCATTCGAGTTCGAAGCAGTCACGGAACGATTCGCTGATGTAACGCGAGGCGCCACGGAAGCCCAGCATCGGGTTTTCTTCTTCCGGCTCGTAAAGCTTGCCGCCGATCAGGTTCGCGTATTCGTTGGACTTGAAGTCCGACAGACGCACGATGACCTTTTTCGGATAAAACGCAGCCGCCAGCGTGCTGATGCCTTCGACCAGTTTCTCGACGTAGAAGCCGACCGGATCGTTGTAACCGGCGATGCGCTTGTCGACGCTGTCCTTGATTTCCTGCGGCAGGCCGTCGTAGTTCAACAGCGCTTTAGGGTGCACACCGATCATGCGGTTGATGATGAATTCCAGACGGGCCAGGCCCACACCGGCGTTCGGCAGTTGCGCGAAGTCGAAGGCGCGGTCCGGGTTGCCGACGTTCATCATGATCTTGAACGGCAGATCCGGCATGGCATCCACGGAGTTCTTCTTGATGTCGAAGCCCAGCTCACCTTCGAAGATGTAACCGGTGTCGCCTTCCGCACAGGAAACGGTCACGCCCTGGCCGTCTTTCAGCAGTTGGGTGGCGTTGCCGCAACCGACCACGGCCGGAATGCCCAGTTCGCGAGCGATGATCGCCGCGTGGCAGGTACGACCGCCACGGTTGGTGACGATGGCGCTGGCGCGCTTCATGACCGGTTCCCAATCCGGGTCGGTCATGTCGGAAACCAGCACGTCGCCTGGCTGGACTTTGTCCATCTCGGACACGTCCTTGATGATCCGCACTTTGCCGGCGCCGATGCGCTGGCCGATGGCGCGACCTTCAACCAGCACGGTGCCGGTTTCTTTCAACAGGTAACGTTCCATGACGTTGGCCTGGGTGCGGCTCTTCACGGTTTCAGGACGGGCCTGAACGATGTAGAGCTTGCCGTCGTCGCCGTCTTTGGCCCATTCGATGTCCATCGGGCACTGGTAGTGCTTCTCGATGATCATCGCTTGCTTGGCCAGTTCGCTGACTTCGGCGTCGCTCAGGCAGAAACGTGCGCGATCGGCCTTGTCGACGTCGATGGTCTTGACCGACTTGCCGGCCGTGGCGACTTCGCCGTAGATCATCTTGATGGCTTTGCTGCCCAGGTTGCGACGCAGGATGGCCGGACGACCGGCGGCCAGCGTGCCTTTGTGGACGTAGAACTCATCCGGGTTCACCGCGCCTTGTACGACGGTTTCACCCAGGCCGTAGGCGCCGGTGATGAACACCACGTCACGGAAGCCCGATTCGGTATCGAGGGTGAACATCACGCCGGCAGTGCCGGTTTCGGAGCGGACCATGCGCTGCACGCCAGCCGACAGGGCGACCAGCTTGTGGTCGAAGCCCTGGTGCACGCGGTAGGAGATCGCACGGTCGTTGAACAGCGAAGCGAACACCTCTTTGGCGGCGCGAATGACGTTTTCGACACCACGGATGTTCAGGAAGGTTTCCTGCTGACCGGCGAAGGAAGCGTCCGGCAGGTCTTCGGCGGTAGCGGAAGAGCGCACGGCCACGGCCATGTCAGGGTTACCGGCCGACAGCGTGGCGAACGCGGTGCGGATCTCGGTGTTGAGCTTCTCGGGGAACTCGGCTTCCATGATCCATTGACGGATCTGGGCGCCGGTCTTGGCCAGGGCGTTGACATCATCGACGTCCAGGGCGTCGAGGGCGGCGTGGATCTGATCGTTCAAGCCGCTCAGTTCCAGAAAATCACGATAAGCCTGAGCTGTCGTGGCGAAGCCACCGGGCACCGATACACCGGCACCTGCAAGGTTACTGATCATCTCGCCCAGGGATGCGTTCTTGCCCCCCACATGCTCAACATCGTGTTTGCCGAGCTTATCGAGGGAAACTACGTACTCTACCAAGGTGATCTCTCCACTAACTGTGTTGGAAAAGCTCAGAAGCCGGCGCTCGAAAGGAGCATTTGCCGGCTGTATGGCCTGGACCTGGAAAATAAGTGAGAATGCGGGCCACTCGAGGCCGGCAAACCGCGCCTATCATATCCAAGATTCGTCACTAGCTTAAGGCCCAAGGTGCAAATGAAACGATCTGCTTTCTTTATCTCCGATGGCACCGGCATTACCGCCGAAACCCTGGGTCAAAGCCTCCTGGCGCAGTTCGAAAACATTACCTTCAGCAAATTCACGCGGCCGTACATCGACAACGTGGATAAAGCGCGGGCCATGGTACAACAAATCAACAAGGCCGCCGAAACCGACGGCTTCCGGCCGATCATATTCGACACCATCGTCAACCAGGACATTCGTGAGATCCTCGCGACGTCCAATGGTTTCATGATCGACATTTTCTCGACTTTCCTGGCACCGCTTGAACAGGAACTGACCGAGCATTCTTCCTACACTGTCGGCAAGTCTCACTCTATCGGTGGCAACTCCAATTACATGGAACGCATCGAGGCGGTGAACTTCGCCCTCGACAACGACGACGGTGCGCGCACGCATTATTACGACAAGGCCGACCTGATCCTAGTGGGGGTGTCGCGTTGTGGTAAGACGCCGACGTGCCTGTACATGGCAATGCAATTCGGCATCCGCGCGGCCAACTATCCGCTGACCGAAGACGACATGGAGCGCCTGACGCTGCCAAACGCCCTGCGCGCCCACCAGCACAAGTTGTTCGGACTGACCATCGACCCGGACCGCCTGACCGCGATCCGCAACGAACGCAAGCCCAACAGCCGCTATTCGAGCTACGCGCAGTGCGAGTTTGAAGTGCGCGAAGTGGAGAATCTGTTCCGCCGCGAGAATATTGCGCACATCAACTCCACGCATTTTTCGGTGGAAGAGATTTCGGCGAAGATTCTAGTGGAGAAAGGTGTGGAGCGGCGGTTCAAGTAGTTATTCAGCGTCTGCCAGGCCGCCATCGCGAGCAGGCTCGCTCCCACATAGGTTTTGTGAACGCCGCAAATCCACTGTGGGAGCGAGCCTGCTCGCGATGAACGATTACACGGTCTCTGTTAATGCCCCGACCAACGCTTCAAACCCTCGAATCAACAATCCATCATCCCCCGCCGAATTACACACACTCGCCCGAATGAACTGCGGCACCGCCCCATGCCCGACCGCAAACGCCTCGGCGGTGGCGACCAGGTAATTGTTCTCCTTGAGCTCCGCCGCAATCTGCGACGCCCGCCACGGCTCGGGCACTTCGATCCAGAAGTGCGGGCTGTCGGGATGGGTTTTGTACACCACGCCCTCCAACACCCCACTGACCAACGCCTTGCGCCGACCGATCTCGATAATCTGCTGAGCCAGCAACTGCGCCGCACTACCGTTTTCGATCCAAAGGCTCGCCACCTCCAGCGCCAACGGACTGGCCATCCAGCACGTTCCGCGTACCGCCGCGCTCAAGCGCCCGATCAACGGTTGCGGCGCATGCAGATAACCGACGCGCAACCCCGCCGAAACCGCTTTGCTCAGGCTGCCGATCAACACCGAGCGCTCCGGGGCGAAATAACTCAAGGGTAACGGTCGCTGCCGAGCCAACACCGCGTGGGCTTCATCCTCAAAGATCAGCAGATTGTGCTGCCGACAGACCTCGGCAATCGCCTCACGCCGTGGGACGGACATCACCGCCGCCGTAGGATTCTGGATCGTCGGCGTGCAGTACAGCGCCGACACACGATGGTTGCGGCAAACGTCTTCCAGCGCATCCGGCATCAGCCCTTCGTCATCCATCGCGACGCCGATCAGTTTGATCCCAAGCATGCGTGCAACGCTGATCAACCCCGGGTAAGTCAGGTGCTCCGTGACCACGGTATCGCCCGCCTTGAGCAACCCCATCAAGGCACACAACAGACCGTGCTGGCCGCCGTTCACGCATACGACCTGCTCGGCATCCGGCACAAATTGCAGGTGCCGTAACCAGTGCGCACCCGCTGCACGATGGCGTAGCGATCCGGCATCGGCGGTGTAGCCGCTGATGCTGTGCAAGGCATCGGGATCGTGCGCCAACGCCTGCAAGCTCTGGCTTAAAAACAGTGCTTCCTGCCCCGGAATCGGTTGATTACGGCTCATGTCGAAACATGCCTGCGGCTCGTCGCTGACATTGCGAAAGCCAGCATCGCGCTGACGTTCCATCCCGCGCTGACGCACGTAAGTGCCATCTCCTACGCGAGCGACCACCCGTCCTACGCGCTCGAGCTCGCCGTAAGCACGGCTGACGGTGCCGATGGTCACGCCGAGGCTGTCGGCCAACAGCCGATGCGGTGGCAGTTTGCAGCCGGGCTCGATCACGCCTTCAACGATCGCTTTTTCCACGGCGTCCGCCAGGCGCTTGTACTTCACGCCCAGTCCGTTGACGAGCCCGTCGCGCAGGATTGACACCATGGCAATACTTACTTTGACACTCATTTCAGTCCCGAATAGCGTGCTTTAAGCAGGTTCAATCAGGGATAGACCTTTTGCAGATGCAGGTCAATTCCGACAACAAAAAAGGAACTCGATCATGTCCATCGCTCTCAGCGCGAATTCAAGCACTGGAAAACCCTGGTTAGCCGCGCTGATCACCAGCGTCCTTTTTCTGATCGTGTGCCTGAGCTGGGGAACGACATGGCTCGGGATCAAGATTGCGGTTGAAACGGTGCCACCGCTGACGGCCGCCGGGCTGCGGTTCCTGATCGCCTTTCCGTTGTTCCTTGTTTTCGCCCTCATCCGTCGTGAGCCGTTGATGTTCCCCAAGGAAAGCCGCTGGTTTTTCCTGTTCGTGACGCTGTCGTATTTCAGCCTGCCGTATTACTTGCTCAATTACGGCGAGATGCATGTTTCGTCCGGGCTCACGGCCCTGTTGTTCAGTTGCATGCCGGTGTTCATCCTGGTGTTTTCCGCGCTGTTTCTGCGAGAAAAAATCTACCCGTCACAAGTGCTCGGCATTGCCATCGGCTTCGGCAGTCTGTTCATGATTATTCGCAGCCAGGGATTGCATCTGGACCACGCTGAACTGTTCGGCGTGCTGGCGATTCTCTGTGCGGCGGTGATGCATGCGTTGTGTTACGTGGTGACCAAGAAACACGGCTCGGCGATCAGCGTCATTACCTACAACACGCTGCCGATCGGCATTGCGGGCTTGATGCTGTTTGTCGCGGGGCTGAATGTCGAAGCGCCGGTGTTCGATGGGATCAGCCTGCGTTCCTGGGGCGCCCTGCTCTATCTTGGGCTGGTGGCGTCGGTGGGTGGGTTTATCGTTTATTTTTTGCTGCTCAAGCGCTTGAGCCCGATCATTTTGTCGTTTGTGTTCATCATTTTTCCGGTGTTCGCGGTGGTGATCGGCGCTTGGTATGAGGGGCAAAGCCTTTCGCGAGAGTTGATGATCTATTCGGCGATCTTGTTGACCGGGTTTGCGATCACCAAACTGCCGCTGGAAAAATGGCTGACACGGAACCTGTAGGAGCCAGGCTTGCCGGCGAAGGCGTATTCAAGGACGCCTTCGCCGGCAAGCCTGGCTCCTACAGGTTTGTGCATGCAATCAGATGACGAACAGGTCCATGAAGCGGTTCACCGGTGTGGCTTCAAGCGCTGCCTGATCCTTGCACAAGGCAAAAATCTCGGCACTGCGCTGGCCGGTGAAGCGTGTCGCCAGGTTGGCTTTGAACTTGTCTTCCAGCAACGGAATGCCATCGGTGCGGCGACGGCGATGGCCGATCGGGTATTCCACCACCACGTTCTCGGTGCTGGAGCCGTCCTTGAAAAACACCTGAATCGCGTTGGCGATCGAGCGTTTGTCAGCCTCCAGGTATTCGTGGGTGAAGCGCGGGTCTTCGACGATGACCATTTTCTCGCGCAGCACATCGATGATCGGGTGCGCCGCGTGGAACTCGTCTTCGTATTGCTCGGCCACCAGATTGCCGAACGCCAGCGGCACCGCGGCCATGTATTGGAGGCAATGATCGCGGTCCGCCGCATTGGCCAGCGGGCCGACCTTGGAGATGATGCGGATCGCCGACTCGTGGGTGGTGATGACGATTTTGTCGATTTCGTGCAGGCGATTCCTGACTTGCGGGTGCAAGGTGACGGCGGCTTCGCAGGCGGTTTGTGCGTGGAATTCGGCCGGGAAGCTGATCTTGAACAGCACGTTTTCCATCACGTAACTGCCGTACGGTCGGGAAAAACTGAACACACGTTTGCCTTCAGGCTTGAGCGCCAGGTCGTTGTTGCTGTGGCTGAACAATACGTCGTAGAAGCCCCACTGTTTGGCGGTCAATACGCCGGGGATGCCCATCTCGCCACGCATCGCGATGTCGGCCAGACGCACGCCCCGGCTGGAGGCATCGCCCGCCGCCCAGGATTTGCGCGACCCGGCATTCGGTGCATGCCGATACGTGCGCAACGCCTGACCATCGGCGAAAGCATGGGACAACGCCGACAGCAACTGCTCGCGATTGGCGCCCATGAGTTTGGCGGTGACGGCGGTCGAGGCGACTTTCACCAGGATGACGTGATCAAGGCCTATACGGTTGAAGGAGTTTTCCAGCGCAATCACGCCTTGAATCTCGTGGGCCATGATCATCGCTTCGAGTACGGCGCGAACAGTCAGCGGCGCATCGCCATTGGCCAGGCGCTTCTGCGACAGGTGATCGGCCACCGCAAGAATGCCCCCGAGGTTATCGGAGGGATGTCCCCATTCCGCGGCGAGCCAGGTGTCGTTGTAGTCGAGCCAGCGCACGATGCAGCCGATGTCCCAGGCAGCCTTGACCGGATCGAGACGGTAGCGGGTGCCCGGCACGCGAGCGCCGAACGGCACGACGGTGCCTTCGACAATCGGGCCAAGGTGCTTGGTGCATTCGGGGAAGCGCAAGGCCAGGAGGCCGCAGCCCAAAGTATCCATCAGACAATTGCGGGCAGTGTCGAGGGCTTCTCTGGATTCGATTTTGAAGTTGAGGACGTAGTCGGCAATGTCCTGCAGGACCGTGTCGTAGTCGGGGCGGTTGTTCAGGTCGACGTTGGTGCTCATGTTCGATTCACTCGTAAAGTGGTTCGTTGATGGGACCTCGGTTCAGGTAAATCACATTCTTATAATTGAAATGCGGTCCCCTGTAGGAGCCGGCTTGCCGGCGATAGCGGTGGGTCAGCGATACATGTATCGCCTGAAAGGACGCCATCGCCGGCAAGCCGGCTCCTACAAGGGATATCGGGTTAGAAGGCGTCGCCAGGTATGCGCACGAAGCCTTCCATCAGCACCCGCGCACTGCGGCTCATGATGGCTTTGTTGACGGTCCACTCGCCGTTCACCTGGCTGGCTTCAGCGCCTACGCGCAACGTGCCGGACGGATGGCCGAAGCGCACAGCGTTGCGTTCGACACCACCCGCTGCAAGGTTTACCAGCGTGCCGGAAATGGCGGCAGCAGTGCCGATAGCCACCGCAGCAGTCCCCATCATCGCGTGGTGCAACTTGCCCATCGACAACGCACGCACCAGCAAGTCGACGTCACCCGCAGCAATCGCTTTACCGCTGGAGGCAACGTAATCCGCCGGTTTGGCCACGAAGGCAACCTTGGGCGTGTGCTGACGCTTGGCCGCTTCGTCCAGTGACTTGATCAGCCCCATGCGCAACGCGCCATACGCACGAATGGTCTCGAACATCGCCAGCGCTTTCGGATCACCGTTGATGGCGCCCTGCAACTCGGTGCCGGTGTAACCGATGTCTTCGGCATTGACGAAGATGGTCGGAATGCCCGCATTGATCATGGTCGCCTTGAAGGTCCCGACGCCGGGCACTTCGAGGTCATCCACCAGGTTGCCGGTCGGAAACATCGAACCACCGCCGCCCTCTTCTTCTGCCGCCGGGTCCATGAATTCGACCTGCACTTCGGCCGCCGGAAAGGTCACGCCGTCGAGTTCGAAATCACCGGTTTCCTGCACTTCACTGTTGGTGATCGGCACGTGGGCGATGATGGTCTTGCCGATATTGGCCTGCCACACGCGCACCACCGCCACACCGTTGTGCGGAATGCGGCTGGCATCGACCAGCCCGTTGCTGATGGCGAACGAACCGACCGCTGCGGACAGGTTGCCGCAGTTGCCGCTCCAGTCGACGAAAGGTTTGTCGATGGATACCTGACCGAACAGGTAATCGACATCGTGATCAGCCTTGATGCTTTTCGACAGGATCACGGTTTTGCTGGTGCTGGAGGTCGCGCCGCCCATGCCGTCGATTTGCTTGTCGTACGGGTCGGGACTGCCAATCACCCGCAACAACAAGGCATCGCGTGCCGGGCCTGGAACCTGCGCCGCTTCGGGCAAGTCTTTCAGGCTGAAAAACACGCCTTTGCTGGTGCCGCCACGCATGTAGGTGGCGGGGATTTTGATTTGAGGTGCGTGAGCCATTGGTGCTCCTTCAAAGCGGACACGGAATCTGAAACTCCGTGCCCGCACAGCATGTTTTAGACGGCGACGGCCGATTCTTCGAGGAAGTCCTGGGCGAAGCGTTGCAGCACGCCACCGGCCTCGTAGATCGACACCTCTTCGGCGGTGTCGAGACGGCAGGTGACCGGCACCTCGACGCGCTCGCCGTTCTTGCGATGGATCACCAGCGTCAGCTCGGCGCGCGGCGTGCGATCACCGATCACGTCGTAGGTTTCGCTGCCGTCGATGGCCAGGGTGTGGCGGTTGGTGCCCGGCTTGAACTCCAGCGGCAACACGCCCATGCCCACCAGGTTGGTGCGGTGGATGCGCTCGAAACCTTCGGCGGCAATCGCTTCCACACCGGCCAGACGCACGCCTTTGGCCGCCCAGTCGCGGGACGAACCCTGACCGTAGTCGGCGCCGGCAATGATGATCAGCGGCTGCTTGCGCTCCATGTAGGTTTCGATGGCTTCCCACATGCGCATGACCTTGCCTTCCGGCTCGACGCGGGCCAGCGAACCCTGCTTGACCTTGCCGTTTTCCTGGACCATTTCGTTGAACAGTTTCGGGTTGGCGAAGGTGGCGCGTTGCGCGGTCAGGTGGTCACCGCGGTGCGTGGCGTAGGAGTTGAAGTCCTCTTCCGGCAGGCCCATTTTTGCCAGGTATTCGCCGGCGGCGCTGTCGAGCATGATCGCGTTCGACGGCGACAGGTGATCGGTGGTGATGTTGTCCGGCAGCACCGCCAGCGGGCGCATGCCCTTGAGCGGACGCGCACCGGCCAGCGCACCTTCCCAGTACGGCGGACGGCGGATGTAGGTGCTCATCTCGCGCCAGTCGTACAACGGCGTCACTTTCGGGCCGGTGTCTTCGTGGATGGCGAACATCGGAATGTAGACCTGACGGAACTGCTCCGGCTTCACCGAGGCTTTCACCACCGCATCGATTTCTTCATCGCTCGGCCAGATGTCTTTCAGGCGGATTTCCTTGCCGTTCGCATCCAGGCCCAGCACATCTTTTTCGATGTCGAAACGGATGGTGCCGGCGATGGCGTACGCGACCACCAACGGCGGCGAAGCGAGGAACGCTTGCTTGGCGTACGGGTGAATCCGGCCATCGAAGTTGCGGTTGCCGGAGAGTACGGCCGTGGCGTACAGGTCGCGGTCGATGATCTCTTGCTGGATCACCGGATCGAGCGCGCCGGACATGCCGTTGCAAGTGGTGCAAGCGAAAGCCACGACGCCGAAACCGAGCTGTTCCAGTTCGTCAGTCAGGCCCGCTTCATCGAGGTACAAGGCTACGGTTTTCGAGCCCGGTGCCAGGGACGATTTGACCCACGGTTTGCGGGTCAACCCGAGCTTGTTGGCGTTGCGCGCCAGCAGGCCGGCAGCGATCACGTTGCGCGGGTTGCTGGTGTTGGTGCAGCTGGTGATGGCGGCGATGATCACCGCGCCGTCCGGCATCTGGCCGGGCACGTCGTCCCACTGGCCGGAGATGCCTTGCGCGGCCAGATCGGAGGTGGCGACGCGGGCGTGCGGGTTGCTCGGGCCGGCCATGTTGCGCACCACCGAGGACAGGTTGAAGGTCAAGCCGCGCTCATATTGCGCGCCCTTCAGGCTGTCGGCCCACAGGCCCGTGGTCTTGGCGTAGTTCTCGACCAACTGCACCTGCTCGTCTTCGCGACCGGTGAGTTTGAGGTAGTCGATGGTCTGCTGGTCGATGTAGAACATCGCCGCCGTGGCGCCGTATTCAGGGGCCATGTTGGAGATGGTTGCGCGGTCGCCGAGGGTCAGCGCGGAAGCGCCTTCGCCGAAGAATTCCAGCCATGCGCCGACGACTTTTTGCTTGCGCAGGAACTCGGTCAGCGCCAGCACCATGTCGGTGGCGGTGATGCCTGGTTGCAGCTTGCCGGTCAGTTCGACGCCGACGCTTTCCGGCAGGCGCATCCACGATGCGCGGCCGAGCATCACGCTTTCCGCTTCGAGACCACCGACGCCGATGGCGATCACGCCCAGCGCATCGACGTGCGGGGTGTGGCTGTCGGTGCCGACGCAGGTGTCGGGGAACGCCACGCCGTCGCGCACCTGGATCACCGGCGACATTTTCTCCAGGTTGATCTGGTGCATGATCCCGTTGCCCGGCGGGATCACGTCAACGTTCTTGAAGGCTTTTTTGGTCCAGTTGATGAAGTGGAAACGGTCTTCGTTGCGACGGTCCTCGATGGCGCGGTTCTTCTCGAACGCCTGTGGATCGAAGCCACCGCGCTCGACGGCCAGCGAGTGATCGACGATCAGTTGCGTCGGCACCACCGGGTTCACTTGCGCCGGGTCGCCACCTTGCAAAGCGATGGCGTCACGCAGGCCGGCGAGGTCGACCAATGCGGTCTGGCCGAGGATGTCGTGACACACCACGCGAGCCGGGAACCATGGAAAATCGAGGTCGCGTTTGCGTTCGATGAATTGCTTCAGGGATTCGGTGAGCGTGGCCGGGTCGCAGCGACGCACCAGGTTTTCCGCCAGCACGCGGGAGGTGTACGGCAGAGTGTCGTAGGCGCCGGGCTGGATGGCTTCGACTGCCGCACGGACGTCGAAATAATCCAGATGGCTGCCGGGCAGCGGTTTACGGAATTCAGTGTTCATCGTCAGGACTCGGTCACGGTAATAACAAAAGGCGGGGCGGCACCAGAATTTGATTGGAAAACCGCCCCCCTGTAGGAGCGAAGCTTGCTCGCGAAAGCGGTGTACCAGTCGACATTGATTTGGAATGTCAGACCGCCTTCGCGAGCAAGCTTCGCTCCTACAAGGTTCACGGCTCGGTGCCCGCCCCCACCATTCAGCGTTGTTCGATTGGCACGAACTTGCGCTGTTCGACGCCGGTGTATTCGGCGCTCGGGCGGATGATGCGGTTGTTGGCACGTTGTTCGAACACATGCGCCGCCCAGCCGGTCAGGCGCGAGCAGACGAAAATCGGTGTGAACAACTTGGTCGGGATGCCCATGAAGTGGTACGTCGACGCATGGTAGAAGTCGGCATTGGGGAACAGTTTTTTCTGCTCCCACATGGTCTTGTCGATGGCTTCGGAAACCGGGAACAAGACGGTGTCACCCACCTCTTCAGCGAGCTTCTTCGACCAACCCTTGATCACCTCGTTGCGCGGATCGTTGTCCTTATAGATCGCGTGGCCGAAGCCCATGATCTTGTCCTTGCGCTCAAGCATGCCGAGGGTGCCTTTGATCGCCTCTTCCGGCGATTTGAAGCGCTCGATCATTTCCATCGCCGCTTCGTTGGCGCCGCCGTGCAGCGGACCGCGCAGGGAGCCGATGGCGGCGGTGATGCATGAGAACAGGTCGGACAAAGTCGATGCACACACCCGTGCGGTGAAGGTCGAGGCGTTGAATTCGTGTTCCGCGTAGAGGATCAGCGAAACGTTCATCACTTTGACGTGCAGCTCGCTCGGTTTCTTGTCGTGCAGCAGGTGCAGGAAGTGGCCGCCGATGGAGGGCTCGTCGCTCACGCAACTGATGCGTTTGCCGTCGTGGCTGAAGCGATACCAGTAGCACATGATCGCCGGGAACGCGGCCAGCAGGCGGTCGGTTTTGTCATGCTGCTCGGAGAAGTCTTTCTCTGGCTCGATGTTGCCCAGGAACGAGCAACCGGTGCGCATCACGTCCATCGGGTGGGCGTCGGCGGGGATGCGTTCCAGCACTTCTTTCAGCGCTTGCGGCAGGTCGCGCAGCTTGCCGAGTTTGCTCACGTAAGCGGCGAGTTGCGCCTGGGTCGGCAGTTCGCCGTACAGCAGCAGATAGGCCACTTCTTCGAATTGGGCGTCAGCCGCCAGTTCGCGAACGTCGTAGCCGCGATAGGTCAGGCCTGCGCCCGACTGGCCCACGGTGGACAGTGCGGTTTGCCCGGCAACCTGGCCACGGAGCCCGGCGCCACTGAGTACTTTTGCTTCGGCCATTGCTGTCTCCAGTTTTTGAATTTGTTAGGGAAACTTGTGGGAGCGAAGCTTGCTCGCGAAAGCGGTGTCTCAGACGACATTGATTTTGAATGTCAGTCCGTCTTCGCGAGCAAGCTTCGCTCCTACAGGGCTTTCATTACTTTTTAGCAGCGAACAACGCATCGAGCTTCTGCTCGAACGTGTGGTAGTCGATGCGATCGTAAAGCTCCATGCGCGTCTGCATGGTGTCGATCACGTTCTGTTGCGTACCGTCGCGGCGGATCGCGGTGTAGACGTTTTCCGCGGCCTTGTTCATGGCGCGGAACGCGGACAATGGGTATAGCACCAGCGACACATCGGCACCGGCCAACTGCTCGGTGGTGTACAGCGGCGTCGCGCCGAACTCGGTGATGTTGGCCAGGATCGGCGCTTTCACACGGCTGGCGAACAGCTTGTACATCTCCAGTTCGGTGATGGCTTCCGGGAAGATCATGTCGGCACCGGCCTCGATGCACGCCGCAGCGCGATCCAGTGCGGATTCCAGGCCTTCAACGGCCAGGGCGTCGGTGCGGGCCATGATCACGAAGCTGTCATCGGTGCGCGCATCAACAGCCGCCTTGATGCGGTCGACCATTTCCTGCTGCGAAACGATTTCTTTGTTAGGGCGGTGACCGCAGCGCTTGGCGCCGACCTGGTCTTCGATGTGAATCGCCGCCGCGCCGAACTTGATCATCGACTTGACGGTGCGCGCGACGTTGAACGCCGAGGAACCGAAACCGGTGTCCACGTCCACCAGCAACGGCAGGTCGCAGACGTCGGTGATGCGACGTACGTCGGTCAGCACGTCGTCCAGGCCGGTGATGCCCAGGTCCGGCACGCCGAGGGAGCCGGCAGCGACGCCGCCGCCCGACAAGTAAATAGCCTTGAAACCGGCGCGCTTGGCCAGCAACGCGTGGTTGGCGTTGATCGCGCCGACCACTTGCAGCGGATGTTCGCTGGCGACCGCATCGCGGAAACGCTGGCCTGGAGTGCTCTTGTTGGAACTCATGACTCACCTCGTTCAGTGGCTGTCGGGTTAGCGCCGTCCTGGTAGTGACGGGCGATATTGCGTTTGGAGGCGCCGATGTGACGGCGCATCAACAACTCGGCCAGTTCACCGTCACGGTCGGCGATGGCATCGAGAATCCGGTGGTGCTCGGCAAAGGCCTGGCGCGGGCGATTGGGCGTGGTGGAAAACTGGATGCGGTACATGCGCACCAGTTGATAAAGCTCGCCGCAGAGCATCTGCGTCAGGGTGCGGTTGCCGCTGCCCTGGATGATTCGGTAGTGGAAGTCGAAATCGCCTTCCTGCTGGTAGTAGCCGACACCGGCCTGAAACGCGGCGTCGCGCTCGTGGGTTTCGAGGACCCGGCGCAGTTCGTCGATTTCTTCGACCGTCATGCGTTCGGCGGCCAGGCGACAGGCCATGCCTTCGAGGGATTCGCGGATTTCGTAGAGTTCCAGCAGCTCCGCATGACTCAGGGAAACCACTCGTGCGCCGACGTGCGGCACGCGAACCAGCAGGCGCTGGCCTTCCAGACGGTGGATCGCTTCGCGCAACGGGCCGCGGCTGATGCCGTAGGTGCGCGCCAGTTCCGGTTCGGAGATTTTGCTGCCCGGGGCGATCTCGCCTTTGACGATGGCCGCCTGAATGCGCCGGAAGACGTTCTCGGAAAGTGTTTCCGAATCGTCTTGGGCAATGACTGGGGGATCGAGTTGATCCAGCATATTGTCGACACCTTGAAAGCTGATGCGGCAAAAACTAGCGAATAGCGGGGTAATAGTCAAAGGATAAATAGGTATTGTCGACAATCGTCTAATAACCTATCTGCTTTTTGTAGGAGCGAAGCTTGCTCGCGAAGGCTTTGTGTCAGGCGGTCGGTTTTTTGGGGGTGTACATATCCGTTACTGCGGTCACGGCTGCTTATGGTTTCGCTTTTACAGCGAGTCACTTTCGAAAAGCGCGAAAGTAACCAAAGCGCTTTTGCCCCTTTCGTTCGGTGCCTCGCTGTGGCTCGGCATGCCCTCGCTCCGGTCCTGCTCCGTGGGCCCGCCGCCATCGGCCATCCATGGCCGGGGGCGGCTAACCCGGCATCCATGCCGGGTTGCCCACTGCGCAGAACCTCCACTCGGCCTCTCGAGGGGGCGTGTACC